>ONJV01000239.1:714-4206 GCA_900318215.1 uncultured Veillonellaceae bacterium | reverse complement strand
TCTTTGATGGTCGCCAGGATGCCCGGATTCGCATCCTGCTGGATGCGCTCGAGGACGGCAAAGAGCCGTCCGAGGACATAGGCTGGATTGGTAGAACTTTCATCAAGTGCCACAGTAATCTTCCTCCCCTTGTTCTTGATGAGGCAGGCTTTGAGGATGGCCGCCCGCCGGAAATTGATCTTGTGCTCGTCATGCTCTGCGCGGATGCGCAGGAGGATGTTTTCGTAAAGCGCTGCAGGATACGGATCGTTCATGAGGATGGCACGCAGGACGCTGCCCGCAAGAAGTGGCGAAGCAGACTTGTCGCGGGACTGCGGCTTCACGGTTTCTCCGAGCATCTGCCAAATAGGGATGGACGCCTGTTCTTGAAATTTCGGCCGGACAATCTCCATGCGCTCCTGATGTGCGAGCGTGCTCTGCAAAAAGCCGCCAAACGTCCCCGCAAGAAAGAATCGCACAGAGAGACGTGCCGCATTCGGAGCAATGCCGAGGATATAGAAGGGATTGTCAAACGGGATGTCAAGGCCTTCATAAGAAACGCTCCGCCCCTCGCGCACATGCTCGAAAAATGCATGGAGCGTCTGATCCGTCATCGGATGCTCGGATTCCTTTCCGAACACGCAGGATGCGAAAAGGTCCTGGCATGCTGCATTCTCCTGCTCTGCCCAATAGACGATGGTCGTATCTCCGAGCCGGACGGTATGAGCATGGTCAGAAATCAGCAGGTTGAGCGCTGTCGTGTAGGCAAAGGCAGCATATTCGGAAACTGGGGCATTGAAGCTCTGCGCATCTTCATTTCCGAAAGACTCGAAAGCTGACTTGCCCTTGTTGTAAGAGATGAGCGAACCACCAGATGGCTGCGCCCCGACAACGCCCTTGATTGCTGGATGCAGCCTTGCAATAGGCGCATGCTGTCCTGTCAGCATGCAGAGGCCATCCGGTGCATCACTCTCATTTCCAAGCGCAGACATCCATGCCTTGCGGATGGCCGGATCGTCCTCGGCAAAGCATTCTCCGATGCGAAAGACGATATTGCCGCCCGACTGCACTTGCGGAAGTTCTGCCGCAATGCCTTCTGCCGCATCTGCACCAGCGGGATTCCAGCTTTTGAAGAATGCTGTAATGGCACGTGCCGCAGGACTGTCAAGGCCCTCGAGGATGTGAAGATGCTTCTCCTTGCTCGCCTCATGGCACTGCTTCGTGCGTTCCGGTTTTCCTTTGTCCGCGCATCCGAGAATATACTCCGCATTGTCGCAAAGGAACTGGGCACAGACGCCAGACGCACGTTTTGCTGGCTGTGGCACCTCCATGATTTTCGGCACCTCGACATTCTTTTTCCCACGCTGCACCGTTTCATTGAGCGGCAGAAGCCTCAAGGGGGTCCCATCCTCTGCGAGTTCGAGTGCCCAGCTGACTTTCGCATTCGCCCAGCCGTAGCGCGGCGCACGCCCTTCATTGGCTTCCCGTTCATAATATTCGACGAGTTTTGTGAGGATCATCGGAGCACCTCCACATTCCGGACATCGAGCACGCCATTCTGGAGAGCCGCACGGAAGAACATCGGCTGGATATTCCGTACATCATGATAGTCCATATCGTAGAGCATGAGGCCGAGGTCACGGTCGCCGACACCATGCTCGATGGCCTCGCCCTCCTCAATGAGACGAAATGCTGCAGGGAATTCTCGACAGCCGAGATACGGCTGATGGAAGCACTGCCCTTTGCGTGCGCGACGCGTGAACATCTCGGCGAATTTGCCAGGATTGTCTGATGAATTTGCCTTGTCCGTCATCTCGAAATGCGCCTCGATAACATAGCGGACATCACGCAGGATCATCGCCGCACGCTGCTGGATATCCTCGCCCGTATAAATGCCAGCGGGCGTCCCTTTCGTCATCGCGTTGAAGATTGCTCCTTTTTCCGCCTTCACCCCGACTTCGTTCCGCCGCACATTCGTAAAGCGGATGGGACGGCAGACATGAATGCGGTCGATGCGCCAGACGAGGCCTGGATGCCAGAAGATGGCCTCGAGCACGCCGCGCGCAGCCGATGGCGTCATGCAGTCATAACTCACGCGTTCGACCTTGAGTTCGGGGCGTGTGAAGCACGCATAATCCCCCTTGACTTCGAGCCGGATTCCATAACTCATAAAATCACTCCCTTCGATTTTCAGAAAAAGTCAGCCTGTCCCGTCGGCACCTGTTCCAAAAGCCCTTTTTCATCATCATAGCAGGCATCGTCGACAAGGATAGCGAAGTCCTCCGCTCCTTCGACAGGCTCGACTTTGCCCGCATCGAGAAGCTCCCGGTACACCGGCCGATAGACGCTGACAGCATACTGCCCGGCACGGCGCATGAGCGTACGGCTTGCCGTTCCATAACGGAGCGCTTCCGCGATGCGCTCCGCTTCCTTTCGCTCTTCCTTATCCTGGATGGCGAGCACGAGCAGCGTGACCGTATCTTCGTCGATGAAATGAAATGCATCTGCAATTTTGCGGAAAGGAAACTTTTCCTGCGTAACAAGCCTGCCAATCTCCTTTGCATCTGTATTCCTGAGCATATGAAGTTCCTCAAAATACGCTGCAATCGCCTGCGGCGCTCCCGGATCCTCTGGATATTTCGCAAGCACCTTGCTCGCGATGGCAGACTGCAGGCGGATGTAAGAGGGTGCCGGGTCACCAAACGAAAAGACATGAACAAGACTCTCATCCAGCGCTCTCTTTCCCTCCCGGTTGCAGCGTCCAGCCGCCTGTATGATGTTGTCAAGGCCGGCCATCTCGCGATAGACGACAGGGAAATCGAAATCGACGCCTGCTTCGACGAGGCTCGTCGCCACGACGCGGCAAACCTTTCCAGCCGCGAGGCGCGCCCGGATTTCTCGCAGCACGCGGCGACGAT
The DNA here is from genome assembly GCA_900318215.1 of uncultured Veillonellaceae bacterium. Taxonomy (GTDB): domain Bacteria; phylum Bacillota; class Negativicutes; order Selenomonadales; family Selenomonadaceae; genus Selenomonas_C. Next base: position 1,309 of record ONJV01000239.1, on the reverse strand, counting down.
GGGCTGGATAGAGATTTGTCGTGAGGTAATATCGTCCTTCTTCGGGCAGAAGGTCATACACCTCTCCTGCCCGGCTCTTGCGATTCACGATGACCAGCACCTGACCGTTCTCCTCGAGACGGTCTGCCAGCATGACAGGAGAGGTCTCCCCTGCGTCCTGCACGATGCGCGTGCGTCGGAAAAATGCAAAATCTTCATCTCGATGCGTCGCAATCTCGACGGGCGGATTGCCCGGAAAGAACGCACCAAGCGACGGCTGTGTCGCCGTACAGAAAACCGCTGTACATCCATACTGCTCCGTGAGCTCCCGTACGGCTTCCATCGACGGCTGGAGATATCCCGTCGGGATCATCTGTGCCTCGTCGAAGATGATAACGCTGCCCGCAATGTTGTGAAGCTTGCGGCAACGGCTCGTACGGCAGGCAAACAGCGATTCGAAGAATTGTACATTCGTTGTCACAATGAGCGGCGCATCCCAGTTTTCCGATGCCAGGCGCTTGCGGTCACCGCCATGTTCGGGATCATCCCAATCCACCTGATGATGATGTTCGAGCACAGCATCTTTTCCAACAATGCCGCGGAAGACATCCGCCGT
>ONJV01000239.1:0-703 GCA_900318215.1 uncultured Veillonellaceae bacterium | reverse complement strand
CCGTGTGCATCGCAAAGGCGAGCGAGGCAATCGTTTTGCCTCCCCCTGTCGGAACCGCGAGCGTACGCAGTCGATGTGCTGCCTGATCTCCTGCTGCGATGCACTGCCGCAGAATCTCCGTGCGGCGGCGGTTGATTTCCGTCGTCGGCGCACCAAAACGCGCGAGGTACGCATCCACCTTTTCTGCAAGCTCTCGAAGGGAGGGAAAACCTCCACGTTCCGGCGCAGCGTCGTCCTGCATGAAGGCTTCGGTATCAAGAAAATCCGCATCCACGAGGCAGGAATAGAGCATGCGCGTGTAGGCCATGACGGAAAGCTCCGCCCTCCATCGATCTTTCGTCTGACCCTCTGCAGATTTCTTGATTTCTTGAAGAACGGGCGTTTCCGAAAGCGATGGAACTTCCATTTCCGGCAATCCATCGGTGCGGAAAGCGCGCGCATCTGGCAAGTCTTTCCGCTTCATCCGATCCATGAATGTCGAGCCCTTCCCGTCGGCCACCTGCGTACCGAAATCCGCCAGCCCCGCATGATGACCAGCGATGCACATCGAAGCCGTTATCACCTGCGCCGCATTCTCCCGGTTTCCGCAGGAAAAAATCTCATTGGATAATTGCAAGTGCAAATTGAACAGTTGTTTTAATCAAGAACATTTATCAATAGCATAGACTTCATCGAGAAAATGGTCGAAGAGCTCTGCTGGAGT
>ONJV01000165.1 GCA_900318215.1 uncultured Veillonellaceae bacterium | reverse complement strand
CCGTGATTTCAAGGAGGACAAGCAGCGCCTCCAGCAGATTACGAACGTCCTCAACACGTTCTCGAAAATCGATATCAGCGCGCTGCCGCCGAACCGCGTCGACCAGATCAATGCGCTCACGCGTTCGCAGTTCCCGCTGGCCGGCAAGATCAAGCGGACGGAGGCGGAGCTCAAGAAGATGCAGGAAGAGCTCTCGAAGATGGAGGGCGGCAAAATCCGCATCTCCGATATCCTCTATCCTGGCGTCAGCGTCACCGTGAACTCCATTATGCGGAACTTCCAGTCCGAGGTGCGCGGGTGCACGCTCTACGTCGATGAGGACGAGGTCACAATCGGCCCGTATTGAGCCCGCGAGATTTTTGGAGCATTTTGAAGAAAGGGATGGATGGTCATGGATGTCACGCCGATGAGCATGCAGATGGTCGTCCCGCGCGTCTCAGATGCAGCGCAGGTCCAGCAGAATCTCAATCAGGCAGCGGCCTTGCAGCAGGATTTCCAGGCCGCGCGCGAGAAAGCGGATGCGAAGCTCAAGGAAACGCAGGTCCGCACGAAGGACAACCCCGAAGATGGCCGCATCAAGGACGACCCGAACCGCCACGGGCAGGGGGCCTATGAAGGCTCTGGAAAACAGGGCAAGCGCGGGGAGGAAGACGCGCAGGAGGGCGAGACGGAGGAATTTGCCGTCGATCCCTCGCGCGGCCATCATCTCGACATCTCACTCTGACAGGACTGATTTTTTTGATGACCTATATCATGGCGCTCCTGATTCTCGTCGGCGCCGGTCTCGTATTCCTTGCAAAGTACATTTCCCGCCGCAAAGCAGCGCCGCAGGACGCGCGGAACGCGCATGAGGATATGGCACGTTCGACTGAGCAGCTCAAGCACGAGCTCGAGCGTTCGGGGCAGGAAATCGTGAAGCGCATGGGCAGCCATGTCGAGCGTCTGGAATCTTTGATTTCTGAAAGCGACCGTCGCTCTGACAGCCTCGACGCGCAGCTCACGGAGCTCCATACGCTCTCGCAGACCATCGACAAGGAGATTGACGAGCTCCGCGCGGCCGAGCAGGATGCCCGCCGCGAGCAGCAGCTCGCCTCGCAGCTCCTCGGCGAGCTCCGCGCGGCAGCCGCCGGGGCGACGGCCATGCGGCAGGCCATGCCTGTGCCGCAGCGTACGGCTCCCATCGAGCGCGTCGATGTGCAGGACTTCACAAGCGTCCTCGAGCGCTCCATCGCCCGCGACGAGGCTCGGCAGGGCGATGCGCCGCCTGCCTACGTGCCGACAGCGGAAGCCGTCCACGCAGCGGCCGATGCGCTCCAGACCATGCAGGGCCAGAGCCAGGCGCAGAGCCTCTCCGAACAGGCGCAGACCCACGCGCATGCAGCGATGCCAGAAGCCGCGGAAGAAGCAGAAGCTCCTTCTGATACTTCGACTGGCGAAGTAGAGGTCAGCGCTGAGGATGATTCGGACGCTATCGAGGTCGGAGCGGCCGGAGCGCCAGAAGATGCAGAGGCATCTGACGGTGCCAGCAGCGCCGCCCGCGTCCGCGCCCTGCTCCTTTCCGGCTGGTCCGTCGAAGACGTTGCGCGCGAGACTGGCATGGGCAAAGGCGCCATCGAGCTCATGCAGGAGATGATTCGCCGCCAGATTGCGGACAACGAGGACGAAGCTTGACAGCGGACGAGCGGATGTGTATAATATCCTTTGTGATTGACGGGATTTTCCCAGAAAGCACCGGGATGTAGCGCAGTTTGGTAGCGCGCCTGCTTTGGGAGCAGGATGTCGCAGGTTCGAATCCTGTCATCCCGACCATCTGCGTCAGTAGCTCAGTTGGATAGAGCAACGGCCTTCTAAGCCGTGGGTCGCGGGTTCGAATCTTGCCTGACGCACCAGGAATATCAATGCCTCCGAGGTTTCCTCGGAGGCATTTTTCGTGTTTGTGGGGCAATCCGTGGGGCGTTTTTACGGGTTGCAGACTTTGCAGGGCACGTAGCCGGAGTCGATGGCCTCGTCCCGTGTCTGGAACGGGATGAAGTTTTCTGGGTGCTTGATGGTGCGGCAGCTGGCGTAGTGGAACTTCATCGACCTCGGATTGCCGAGGTAGTCCGAGGCCAGCGCTGGCGTGGCCATCGATACGGCCAGGGCTGCGAGCAGGGCGATGGCGCATTTTTTCAGCATGGGAATCCCTTCTTTCTTGTTGGATGGGTGGAGATTTTTTGACAGCATCATTATACAACGAATCGGGCTTTCATGACAGGAAAACGCTTTTTTCCTTCGTTTTTTCGCAAATCCCCTTGTCAAATGCGCGGCCGTTCTCTATAATAGAAGTATCTAAAGGTCAAATAGTCAATGAAACGTTCACGAAGGTGATAATATGAGCAACATTGCAGATTTGATTGAAGCGTACATCCGCCAGCAGCTCGCGCAGCAGCAGGATGGCAAGGTGGAGCTGCGTCGGACGGACATCGCGGACAAGATTTCTTGCGCGCCGTCGCAGATCAGCTACGTGCTGTCGACGCGCTTCACGCAGGACAAGGGCTTCGTCGTCGAGTCGCGGCGCGGGCTCGGGGGATTTATCCGCATCGTGCAGATTCCCGACCAGCAGCAGGTCAAGAATATGATTTTTTCCGATATGCGCGGGAAAATCACGGGCGCGACGACGTATGGCGAGGTCGAGGCGATGTTCCACTATCTCCAGCAGCACGAGCTCATCACGCAGCGCGAGGCAGCGCTTGCGATGCAGATCGTGACGGGGTTGTTCCATTCGCAGACAATGGATGTCTCCGAGAAAGTCCAGATGATCCAGGGCATGCTGACAACGCTTGAGAAATTTTCGTAGACAGGCAGGATTTCGTAGTATAATGAAGAGACACGGAAGGAGGCTTTCGTGTCTCATGTTTTCGAACAAAACCCTGTGAGGGAGGGCATATTTATGCTTTGTGATGATTGCGGGAAGAAGGAGGCCGTCGTCCATATCGTGCAGATCGGACCGAACGGCCGCGTGGAGAAGAATCTCTGCGAGGATTGCGCACAGAAGTATGGCAGCACGATGTTCGACCACCAGCAGGAGAGCCCGATGTCGGTGAATGACTTCCTCAAGGGCGTTTTCAGCAATCCGCCGCAGAAGGCGCGCGAGGAGGCGCCGCAGGGCGCGGAGCTTGTCTGCCCGAACTGCGGCATGAGCTATCGTGATTTCCAGCAGACGGGAAAAATCGGCTGCAGCGTCTGCTATGATACGTTCCGGGCGCAGCTCGAACCGCTGCTGCGGCGCGTGCATGGTTCGAGCGTCCACAGCGGCAAGATTCCGCATCGGACGGGCGGCCGTCTTGAGACGAAGCACGAGATCGAGGTCTTGCGCGCGGCGCTGAAGGAGTCGGTCGAAAAAGAAGCCTATGAACAGGCGGCCGAGTACCGCGACCAGATTCGCGCGCTCGAACGCAAGCTTTTGCAGCAGGAAGGGGAGGAACGTCATGCAGCAGAGTGAGACGCAGGAAAAAGACGTGTTCCGCGTGAATGGCCTGCCGTGGCTCACGAGCCATGCGCCGGAGAGCGATGTCGTGATTTCGAGCCGCATCCGCCTCGCGCGCAACTATCGCAAGGTGCCGTTCCCGAACCGCGCGGATTTCGAGCAGCTCGCGGCTGTCTTGCAGCTGACGGATGGCGTGATTCCACTTGTCGAGCAGGTGACGCAGCAGCATCTCTCGCGCTATGCGATGGATCAGCTGACGAAGCTCCAGCGCGACGTGCTCGTCGACAAGCGCCTCGTGACGAATAATCTCGTGGCGAATCCGCAGGATCGCGTGGCGTACATTTCCGATGATACGAGCATCAGCCTGCTCGTCAATGAGGAAGACCATCTGCGCATCGCGAGCCGTACGCCGGGTCTCGCGCTCGAGCAAGCGTATGAGATGGCCTCGGCCATCGACGATGCATTTGAGTCGCGGCTCGACATCGCGTTTGATGAAAAGATGGGGTATCTGACGAGCTGCCCGACGAACCTCGGCACGGGTCTGCGCGCGAGCGTCGTGCTGCACCTGCCGGGCCTCGTCTTCACGCGGAACATCGCGAACATCATCAACATCTCGCAGCAGCTCGGCCTTTCCGTCCGCGGTCTCTACGGCGATGACAAAGAGGTCGTCGGCAACCTGTTCCGCGTGTCGAACCAGCTCACGCTCGGTTTCAGCGAGCAGGAAATCATCGACAACCTCAAGAGCGCTGTGACGGAAATCATCGCGCACGAACGCCGCGCACGCAAAGCGCTCGCGCTTTATATGAAGGAACATCTCGAAGACGACATCTGGCGCGCCTATGGCACGCTGCGGTATGCGCGTCTTCTGACGGAGAAGGAAGTGCTCGCACTCTTTTCGAAGGTGCGGCTCGGCATCGACATGCGGCTCGTCGAGGAAGTCTCGGCGGACTGCTTCCCCGATGTGCTGATCGGCAGCCGCGCGAGCTGGCTGCAGAACCTCGCGGGCACGGAGAACATGTCGAAGAACGAGCTCGACAAGCTGCGCGCTGAGACGGTGCGCTCGGCGCTCGCCGCCCATCCGGGACGAGCTGCGCGGGCGGGTGCATAAAGGAGGACATCATGAAACAAGGCAGATTCACGAACCGTGCCGTCAAGGCCATCGAGTTCGCGCAGTATGAGGCGCAGGAGCTCGAGCAGGACTACATCGGCACGGAGCACATCCTCCTCGGGCTCTTGCACGAGCGCGAAGGCATCGCGGCCAAGGCGCTTGGCTCGGTCGGGCTCGATTTTCAGGCCGTGCGCCAGCAGGTCGAGAACGTGCTCGAGCAGGAGGAGCAGTATCCGTCGGACAATCCGTACTATACGCCGATGGCGAAACATGCGATGGAGATGAGCGTGCGCGAGGCGCAGCGGCTCGGCCACAGCTATGTCGGCACGGAGCACATCCTGCTCGGCCTGCTGCATGACGAGGACAGCGCGGGCGCGCGCGTCATCGAGTCGATGGGCGTCGACCTCGAAGCGCTCAAGACGACGGTCTACAACCTGCTCGATGCGAAGAATCCCGACAGCGCCGATACGCAGGGCGTCGCGGACGGCAAGAAGAATGCGACGCCGCTCCTCGCACGTTACGGCCGCAGCCTCAACGATATGGCGCGGCAGGAAAAGATGGATCCCGTCATCGGCCGCACGAAGGAAATCGAGCGCGTCATTCAGATTCTCTCGCGCCGCACGAAGAACAACCCGATTCTGATCGGCGAGCCGGGCGTCGGCAAGACGGCCATCGCCGAAGGGCTCGCACAGCGCATCGTCGAGGGTTCTGTGCCGTATATGCTGCAGGACAAGAAAGTCTATTCGCTCTCGATGGCCTCGCTCGTCGCGGGCGCGAAA
>ONJV01000124.1 GCA_900318215.1 uncultured Veillonellaceae bacterium | reverse complement strand
CTAGTGCTTGCACCAGCGGGTTTGCACTGATGATGCCGCTATTCACATAGTCCATAAATGCCTGAAGCTGCGGCGTGATATCCTCGCCCATGCCACGCGTATTGAGGATAATCTTGACAGTATCATCTCCGAGTTTCAGCGTCGCATCGCGGCAGCAGGTGTTTTCAAAGCAATAGAGATGCCATCCGCGCTTGTAAGGATCAAACGGACAGATGAAAATAATGATTGTCTTTTTGAGCTCAACATAATCTTTACCACGCGCCAAATGATCGGCATCCATCTGCGACTGGTAGTAGCGCATGCGTTTCGCCAGTTCCTCGTCAGTTTCACTGCCGACTTGCATTTCCACGTCATAGACGGTATGCGCCTCGTCCTCGACGTACACATCGAGCCGCACGCCCTTGCTCTCATAGCCTGCTTTGAGCGACAATTCTTCACCGAGATATTTGATATCATGAATCGGTTCGTCCAGAATGGCCTCAAGCACACTCATGCAAAGTTCCTTGCTCTTCATGACGGCCTTGAACATGAAGTCATCCTGAATCGTGAGGTCTTCCCAAGCCTTGAAAACAAATGCCACGTGCACCACCTCTCTTGCCTTTATCCATCGATTTTATTCTTATTTTAGCGAAAATCGTCGTTTTCTGCAACCGCAAAAGGAAGCTCAATGAGATTCTGCTCCTGTCAGGAACACAAAAGAAGCGCCCCGTCCGAGCGCTTCTCTTTCATATCTTGTTGTTGCTTCAAATCTTGAACTTCGCGGCCATATCCTGCAGCTCTGCTGCCATCTTGGCGAGGGCCTGCGACGCGGCGGCGATTTCTTCGTTCGACGCCGACTGCTCTTCTGTCGCGGCCGAGATGGTCTCGGTCTGCTCCGCCGTCTTCTGGCTGACGGTCTGGATGCCCGCGACGGCTGTCGAGATATGGTCGCCGCTCTTCGAGACGTTCTGCACGGCGGCATCAATCGTCGTCATTTGTGCCGTAATGTCCGTGACCTGCTGCATGATGTGCGAGAATTCATCGCCGACGGCGCGGATGGCTTCGACGCCGCTCTGCACTTCCTCTGTGCCGCTCTTCATCGCGGCGACTGCCTGATCCGTATCGGACTGGATCGTCTCGATGCGGCGGCGGATCTCTTCGGCGGCTCCCTGCGACTGCTCGGCAAGCTTGCGGACTTCGTCGGCAACGACGGAGAAACCGCGCCCCTGCTCGCCCGCACGCGCGGCCTCGATGGCGGCGTTGAGCGCAAGCAGGTTCGTCTGGTCGGCGATGCCAGCGATGGTCTCGATGATCGTACCGATTTCCTTCGAGCTCTCGCCGAGCTTTGCGACGACATCGGCCGACTGGCCGACGCTCGTCTCGATATGCGCCATGCGATCGATGGCCTCGCCCATGAGCTTCTGCCCATGCTCGGCCGACTCCGCCGCTTCCGACGACTTGCCCGTGATGTCTTTCGTCTGGTGCGCGACGCCGTCGAGCTCGGCGAGGACGCCCTCGACGCTCTTCGTCGCGTTGTCAACGTGCTGCGTCTGCTCCGTCATGCCGTCCGCGACGGTCGAGACGGTCTGCGCGACATTCGTCGCGGCATCGGCCGACTGGTGCGCGCTCGCCGTGAGCTCTTCGCTCGAAGCCGCGACCTGCTCGCTCGTATTGCGCATCTTGCCGATGAGCTCCTTGATGTGGTTCTTCATCGCATTAAAGCTCTGCGTGAGGTCGCCAATCTCGTCCGTCGCCTCCGGCACGATGTCCTGCGCCGAAAGGTCACCCGAGGCCAGCTGCTCGGCATGGCCGCGCAGGATTTCGAGGCGGCGCGTGATGGCGCCCGAGAATCTGAGGCTCGTCAGCACGACGATCAGGATGCCGAGCAGCGTCAGCACGGCATACGTGAACTTCAATGTCGAAAGCTGGCCGAGGACGATGTCCTGCGGCACGAGCAGCGCGGCAATCCACTTCGTGCTCGGCACGGTCGCATAGGCGAGCACCATGGACGCGCCGTCTTTCTCGACGCGCAGGAAGCCCTGCGGCTGCTTCGTCATCTGGTCATACGCTTTCGAAAAGGCCGGAACGTCGGACGCCTGCTGGCCGTTCACTTCGCTGTCCTCCGTTGCGATGATCTTGCCCGTGTTGTCGATGATGTAGCCCGTGCCTTCGCCATGGTACTTCATCGCCTGCGCTTCGCCCTGCAGGATGTCGAGGAAGATGTCCTCGCAGATGGCGCCGCGATTCGCGCCCGACGCATCCTTGTACGGCGTGGCAATCGAGACGACGAGCTTGCCCGTGATCTTGTCGACATACGTGTCCATGAAGATTGCCTTTCCGGCCTCCTGCGATTCCTTGTAGAAACGCAGTTCCGTCGGCTTCATCTTCGCCGTGAGGTCACCTGCGCGGTAGCCGACAATCTGCTCGTCGCGATTGCCGACGATGAGGTCCGAAACCTCGTTTGTATCCTCGCCCGCGATGGCGAGGTAGCGGCGCAGCTCTTCGAGGCTCTTCGTGCCGTCATCCTCTTTCGCCATGACATTGGCAGCCGAGACGGCAATCTGCTTCTTCTCTCCGATCCAGCCGTCAATCTTGTCGGCAGAATCATTCATGCTGGCCGTGATCTCGCCCGAGACGGCCTGCTCGAGGTTCGTGCTCGCAAAATACGAAACGACAAAGAAACGCATAAAAAGCAGCCCCGTGTAAAAATCACAGGACTGCTTTCAAAATGTCACAAAACAGTGTCGAGCGTCAGCCGCTTCAGCGCGTCTTGCGCAGGATCGTCGTCTTGAGGAACAGGCAGAAGCACACGACCGCGAAGATGATGCCGACCGGATAGCTGATGTCCGTCGAGAGCTTCAAGCCTTCCGGCGCCTGCAGAATGTACGTGCAGGTGACGGCCGACATGAAGATGGCCGGAACCATCGGGATGATGTATGCCTTCGAGCCGGGCTTCGTGCGATAGAGATAGACCGCGCCCGTCCAGAGGACGATCATCGCGAGTGTCTGGTTCGTCCAGGAGAAATAGCGCCAGACGATGTTGAAGTCCATCTGGGAGAGGATGCCGCCGACCGCGAGCAGCGGGACAGCGAACAGGAGGCGCTTCTTCGCATGCGTCTGATCGACGCCGAACCAGTCCGCGAGCGTCAGGCGCGCGGAACGGAATGCCGTATCGCCAGAGGTGATCGGGCAGGCGATGACGCCGAGCATGGCGAGCACCGCGCCGATGCCGGGCATGAAGCCGACGCAGATGTCATAGACGACCGTGCCTGCGCCGCCAGCCTTCATGGCTGCGGCCAGGCCGCCCGTGCTGTCATAGAACGTGATGCCGGCCGTCGCCCAGATCAGGGCGATGATGCCTTCGGAAATCATGGCGCCGTAGAAGATCGGGCGGCCGAGGCGCTCGTCTTTGAGGCAGCGGGCCATGATTGGGGACTGCGTGGAATGGAAGCCCGAGCAGGCGCCGCAGGCGACCGTGATGAACATCAGCGGCCAGATTGGCATCTTGTCAGGTCCGAGCGGATGCAGGTTCGCAAGCGTCATGTCCGGCATCGTGTGGCCGCCGATGCCGAGCAGCATGCCAGCCATGATGCCGAGCGCCATGATGATGAGGCAGGCGCCGAAAATCGGATAGAAGCGAGCAATCAGCGTGTCAATCGGCAGCAGCGTCGCAAGGAAGTAGTAGAGCAGCACGCACGGCAGAACGTACGTGACGGCAACGCCCGTGAGCGACGGTACCGACGAGGACGAGCAGCACGACGGAGAACACGCGCATGATGAAGAGCATCGTCGAGCCCATGTGATTGCCGACGACCTCCGAGATGCTCTTGCCATCCTCGCGCAGAGAAATCATGCCGGACAGGTAATCATGCACGCCGCCTGCGAAGATGGAACCAAAGACAATCCAGAGATAGACGCTCGGGCCCCAGATGGCGCCGCCAAGCGCACCGAAGATCGGGCCGAGGCCTGCGATATTCAGCAGCTGGATCATGAAGACCTTCCATGTCGGCAGCGGGATGTAGTCGACGCCGTCGTTATGACGAATGGCCGGTGTGGGCCGGTCCGTCGGGCCGAAGACATGCTCGACGATCTTGCCATAGGTGAAATAGCCTACGATAAGTGCACAGAGAGCAAATAGAAAAGCTGTCATAATTTCATTCCCTCCTATATATGGAGACGCAGGTCATCCGCCTCCTCTTCTGATTGGCATCCTGCCAGATCCTGCGAGCCCCCTTTCCTGAAACAAAAGCACGACCTGTATTTACTGTCTCACTGTTCTTACAATATACCACAAAATTGTCATGTTGTCTATTATTTCATGAGAATTTGTCAAAATACAAAATTCTTCGAATGCAAGGACAAAAAGCTTTGTTTATGGTATACTAAACACGGATTATCTGCGCCGTGAAAAACAAATCACAAAAGAGAAAGAAGGCTCTTTCCATGATTCTTGAAATCATCATCTTCCTCGTGTTCGGCATCGGCGTCGGCACGTTCGGCACGCTCGTCGGCATCGGCGGCGGCCTCATCTGCGTGCCGATCTTCATCCTCTTCATGAGCGACGGCGGCATCTACCCGTACTTCAAGACCGCCGCGCAGATCACCGGCACATCGCTCGTCATCGTCATGGCGAACGCCGTCTCCGGCACGATCGCCTACATCCGGCAGAAGCGCGTCTTCTACAAAGCCGCCGTCCCGTTCGCGCTCGCGACGCTGCCGGGCGCCATCCTCGGCTCGAAGATCGTCGATGACTTCTCGGGCTCGCAGCTCGACCTCTACTTCGGCTTGTTCCTGCTGCTCATGGCAAGCCTCATGGGCTGGAACGCGACGCACAAGCGCCGCTCCGACACGACAGAAATCGGTCCTGACTTCAAGTTCCCGATGTGGCTCGGCATTGCCGCGAGCTTCGTCGTCGGCTTCATTTCGTCCATCTTCGGCATCGGCGGCGGCGTCGTCCATGTGCCGCTGATGATCTACCTGCTCGGCTTCCCCGTCCACGTCGCGACGGCGACGTCGCATTTCGTCCTCGCCTGCTCGTCCATCTTCGGCGTCATCAGTCACTTCCTGCTGAACCACATCGTCTGGATCCCCGCCATCTGCATCTCCATTGGCGCCGCGATTGGTGCCCAGATCGGTGCGAAGATCTCGCAGAAGACGAAGTCCAAAGTCATCCTGATCCTCCTCGCCTGCGCCATGTTCGCACTGGGTTTGCGGCTCATCTTCATGGGGAGCACGACGATGTGAGGTTTTTAAGGCTCCCTCCCAGAGGGGGCTGTCGCCGAAGGCGACTGGGGGAGTGTCGAAGGTAGGGCTAAACGTATTGCAGGATTGATATCTGCGAAGACGCACCTCCGCAGATACACTCGAAATTATTGATATGTCGTACCTTCGACACTCCCACCACCGCTTCGCGGTCCCCCTCCCTCTGAGAGGGAGGCTTATGGGAGATGCTCCGCGACCACAAAAGTGACTTTGGGCGCAAAAAATACTGCCCATGAGGATTCCATTCGTGGGCCGGCAACAAGAGCCTGGCTCATCGCACGCTCATGCATGCCGGCAGCATGCTGGAATCCACAGGGCAGTATTTTCGCGCCATCGACCGCGCATATTCTTCGCGTGCTACGAAAAAATCTTCGCGACAACCGGCATGACTTTTTCCGTATGCAGTACCGTCTCGCGGACGAAATCTTCCAGATACTCCGGAAAAATCCCTTCCGCCCGGCAGAGCTCCTTCAAAGCCTCGACATTCTTCTCCCGTTCCACATCATACTCGATTCGATGCAAGACCCGCGCGAGCTCCGTGCGGGTCTTTTTCGTGTAGAGTCCTTTGAGGTTCGCGACCTCCGCCGTCGAGCGGCAGGCGCGCACGAGATAAACGGCTGTCGCGAGGTCGTCGTCCATGTTCTCGAACCCCATCGCGGCGAACGGCTCGGCGCTCCCCGCCTCGTCCTGCTCGCCCGTCGAAAAGATGATTTCCTTGAACAGCGCATCATTGAGCAAACGCACAATCTCCTTCTTCACATAGAGATGACGCTCGCGCTCCGGGAACTCGCCCGCCATGAGCTCTTCGAGCACGCCATGATACCGCACGTTGCGAAACGCCGTCACGAGCACGCCGACATCCGTCAGCAACCGCCCGAGCGCGAGCAGCAAATCATACGGGTCGAGCACATACGAAAGCACGGGCTCCGCGACGATGAGGTCGAACGAGCCCTCTGCAAACGGCAGCGGCGTCACGCGGTAATCGAGCACCGACCAGGAAATATCAAGCCCCGAAAGCTCCCGCGCCTCCGGCACGACATCATATTCCGTGACAGCCGTAATGCGGGCGTTCGGCAGTTTTTTGCGGAGGGCAGGCAGGAGGCGCGACGTCTCGATGACGAGGACGCGCAAGGGGGCGGGGCCTGACGGCACAAAATACAAAACGTCCTGCGGTTGCTCAGACATAATTTTGTCCTTTCGAATTTGGCCCCCTCTCAGAGGGGGCCTTTCTATTTCAGTGGTCTTCATACGGCCGCACACGCAATTTCAGGCCGCGGTCGTCGCAGATTTTCTGGCATTTCGCGATTTCGTCCGGGCCTTCGACGTGGTCGACGATCGTCAGCACGACGTTCGGCACATAGCGCTTCGCCTTCTGTGCGAAGTCGAGCATGCCATCATACGACTGGATACCATACTTCGCGCGCGTGAGCTCGTAATAGCGCTCGGCGTTCGAAGCATTGAGGCTGATGGAAATTGTGTCGAGCACGCCCTCGAACTTCGGCGTGATGTCCTCGCCGTATTCGAGATTGCCGAGGCCGTTCGTATTGAGCCGCGTCGGCAGCTCCGGCTGGATGGTCTTGACGTAATGCAGGAGCTCCACGAGCACATCGAGCCGCATCGTCGGCTCGCCAAAGCCGCAGAAGACGATTTCCTTGAAGTATTCCCAAGGTACAGCATCGAGCGCGGCCTTGAATTCGTCAAGGCCAGGCTCGCCGTCCTTGTACCAGAGCGTCGACTGCTCCGCCATGTGCTTCTTCTGCCGCAGGCAGAACGTGCACGAACAGTTGCAGTGGTTCGTAACATTGACATAGAGATTGCGCTTGCCAGAGGGCTGTTCCTTCAGACTGTCAGAAATCGGAAGGTAGCGCCCTCCTGAATGGGTGGCATAGACGAGCATGTGGATTCCTCCTTACTCGCACCCGCGGAAGCTGCAACGTGCGAATTGACAGGCCGTACAGGGGACTCCCCCTGCCACTTCGTGGCCCTCCCCCCTCTGAGAGGGGGGCTGTCTCTAAAGTTACTTCAGTTCTGTTAAATACTCTTCAAACGGCAGTCCATAGTTCCACGGCAGGTCAAGCTCGACGGCGTACTTCAGGCACTTGCTGATGAAGTCGGCCGCCTTCTTGACGGCGTCCGTCAGGCTTTCGCCGCGCACGAGGCTCGCGATGACGATGGCGGCGAAGGCGTCACCGCTGCCGCTGCGGTCGCCGCCAATCTTCTTCTCGCGCAGCATCGTGCCGCGACCGGCCTCGTAGATGAAGTTCTCGATGGTATCCCCTTCGGAAAGCCCCGTGATGACGACCTGCGACGGACCGCGGTCGGAAAGCTCCGCTGCCATGTACTCGAGCTCGCCTTCATCGACCTTGCCGTCTTTCGGATACGCGCGATCGAGCAGGCGGCAGGCCTCCGTGAGGTTCGGCGTGACGATGTCGGCGAGGCCGAGCAGCCCTTTCATCTTCTCGCACATCTCGTCCGTATACGACGCATAGAGCTTTCCATAGTCGCCCATGACGGGATCGACCATGACGCGCGTGCCAGGCTGCTTGAACGTGCGGATGAAGTCCTGCACGATGGCAATCTGCTCGGCCGAACCGAGGAAGCCCGTCGCGATGCCGTCGAACTGAACGCCGTTTTGCTGCCAGTCCTCCATATACGGCCGCATGCGGTCGGTGTAGTCGTCGATATAATGCGTCGGGAAGCCCGTGTGGCACGAGAGGATGGCCGTCGGCAGTGCGCATGCCTGCACCTTGAGCGCCGAGATCAGCGGCAGCTCGACGGCGACAGAGCAGCGGCCGAAGCCCGTGATGTCGTTGACGAGCGCGATGCGCTTCTGCCGCTTTGCGCCGCTCATCGGTTGTCCACCTTGTCCATCGCGACCATGTCGTGCTCGACGAAGCGGTGCTCGGCGAGCTTTTCATACTTCGTGCCCGGCCGGCCGTAGTTCGCCCACGGATCGATGGAGATGCCGCCGCGCGGCAGGAACTTGCCCCAGACCTCGATGTACTTCGGATCCATGAGCTTCACGAGGTCCTTCATGATGACATTGACGACGTCCTCATGGAAATCGCCGTGGTTGCGGAAGCTCACGAGATAGAGCTTCAGCGACTTCGACTCGACCATGCGCTCATCGGGCACATACGAGATGTAGATCGTCGCGTAGTCCGGCTGCCCCGTGATCGGGCAGAGCGCCGTGAATTCCGGGCAGTTGAACTTGACCCAGTAGTCGTTCTCCTTGTGCCGGTTCTCGAATGTCTCGAGGATTTCCGGGCAATAGTCATAGTGATAGTGGACGTTCTTCTTTCCGAGGAGCGTGATGTCCTCAGCGGTCTTCTCTCTCGGCATATGGCTCTCCTTGATAGTGTTCCAAAAATTTTTCTTCAAAGATGTGCGGCATTTCCGGGCGCCCGAAGAGGTAGCCCTGGATGCTGTCGGCACCGCAGAGGTCGCGCAGCAGCTCGTAGACCGGCACGTCCTCGACGCCCTCGATGCACGCCTTGATGCCGATGCTGTGGCAGAGCGCCACGACGGCCGAGACGAGCTGCTTGTCGAAATCATTGTCGAGGATGTTCTTGACGAACTCGCGGTCGATCTTGACGATGTCGCATGAAAGGTTCTTGAGCGACGCGAGCGACGAATAGCCCGTGCCGAAATCATCCATCGCGATGCGGATGCCCTGCCCGCGGTAGCCGTCGAACTGCTCGTTGACGAAGTTCCAGTCCGCGACGATCTTGCTCTCCGTGAGCTCGAGCGTGATGGCGTCAGCCGGCAGGCCGAGCTTGCCGAGGCACTGCGGCACGAAGTCGCGGAACGACAAGTCGCGCACCTGCTCATAGCTCATGTTGATGCTCATGCGGAAACCGGGCACGCGCTTTCGCCACGCGAGGCACTGACGCGCGGCCGTCTCGAAAATCCACTTGCCGACCGGCAGGATGAGCTTCGTCTCCTCGAGCAGCGGGATGAATTCCATCGGCGCGACCATGCGGCCTTTCGGATTGCGCCAGCGCAGCAGCGCTTCGGCACCGATGAGCTCGCGCGTGTGCGCCTCGACCTGCGGCTGATAGAACAGGCTGAAATCCGTGCAGCCGCGCTCGACGCTCTCACGGAGGCTGTCGCGCATGGAAATCGACCGCACCCAGCGGTTGTACTGATCGCGCGAGAAAATGCAATTGCGGTTCTTGCCGTCGCGCTTCGCGAGATCCATGGCCGCCTCGGCATGCTTGTGCAGCACGAGATAGTCCTTGCCCGCCTGCGGGTAGAACGCCGTGCCGGCCGAAACCGTGCAGAAATATGGATGCCCCTCGAGGTCGATCGGGCGCGTCAGCGCTTTCTGGATGCCGCTGTAGAGCGTCGTCATCGTCGTCGTGTCGGCCTCGGGGTAGATGATGCCGAACTCGTCGCCATCGAGCTTGAACAGCGTGAGTTCCTCTGGCAGCAGCTCCGCGATGGCCTGTGCGACATTCCGCAGCACGACATCGCCCATCATGCGGTTGAATGTCTCGTTGACGATCTTGAAATTGTCGATGCCGACGACCATGACGGCGCCGCCAACGCCCGTGATGCGGTACGCCGAGAGCGCGACCTTGATGTTATGCTCGAACTGGTACTTGTTCAGCAGCCCCGTCACGTCATCGGCCTGGTTGCGCTGACCCATGCGCTGAATCATGCTGACGAAGATGGGCTGGCTGCCATCGGAATTCATCGCGCCGACGCGGCCGCGCGAGCGGATCCAGACATAGTTGCCCTTGCGGTCGCGCACGCGGTACTCCATGGCGTGCTCGAAGATGTTGAGCTTGTCCATGACGGCATTGATCGACGTGCGGAACTGCGCGCGCTCCTCGGGGTGGACGAGCGGCGTCCAGAGTCCCGGGAAATCTTCCACGATTTCTGAGGGCAGGCCGAAGTCCTGCACGAGGTTGGGCGAGAGCAGCGCGACGTTGCGCTCGATGTCGATGACGAGGACGTATTCATCCGTCGTGCGCTTCACGAGATCGAAAAGGTATTTGCAGCGCCGGAGGGCCGGCGTCACTTGGATTCTTGCCTGTCTTCCCATACGGCTCACGCTTTCGCTTCCGCCGCACCGGCGTCCTCATGCGCGTGGTCATGATGGTGGCCGAGCGCCTCGGCGGCCGTGCCGTCAATCAGGCCCGTATGATGAAACAGCGCGACGATGGCCTCGTTCATCTCGCGGTACGTTTCAAAAATGCCCGCGTCCTCGCCCGCACGGATGCGCGCATGATACGATTTCTTGAAAATACGGTTGAGCTTGTAGTACTGATGCTCACGATTCATAATGGTTCCTTTCAAATAGCAAAACGTCTCTTTCTCCTTATCATATATCATTCTAGGAAGATGGGCAAGAATTTTGGAAAACAAAAGGAGACCGCATGTTCTCCATACGGTCTCCCCTTATAAAGTTGCAGTCGCGGGTTTACACACCCACCACCGCTTCGCGGTCCCCCTCCCTCGGAGAGGGAGGCTTTCTTTCTTAGTGGTTGAAGATATTCTTGAGTGCCTGCTTGTTGACATCGCGGTTCAGCTGGGCGAGGTACGTCGTCAGCTTGATGTTCTTCGGGCAGACCTCGACGCAGTTTTGGCTGTTGCCGCAGCTCGTGATGCCGCCTTTGCCCATGAGGGCGTTGAGGCGCTTCGGAGCGTCGAACTTTCCGAGCGGATGCAGGTTAAAGAGATATGCCTGCACCGTCGGCGCCGGGCCGATGAAGTCGGACTGCGGGCCGACGTTCGGGCATGCCTCGAGGCAGCAGC
>ONJV01000164.1 GCA_900318215.1 uncultured Veillonellaceae bacterium | reverse complement strand
GCGAGGTTGACGGCATACGTCAGGAACGCGACGAGCGAACCTGCCGTCATGACGCCGTTGACGACCTCGTAGCCGCCGAACCAGACGATGAACGTCACGGAAAGTGCGGCCAGAAACTCGACCGTCGGCGTCAGCAGACTCGTCAGGCGGACGTTCTGCATGGCCGCTTGGAAATTCAGCTCGTTCTGCTTGCAGAAACGGTCGATTTCATACCCCTCGCGCACGAACGATTTCACGACGCGGATGGACGAGATGCTTTCCTGCAAGAGCGATGTAATATCCGCCATGCGCTCCTGGATCAGTGTGCCGTTGCGCTTGAGCTTGCGGCCGAAAATCTTCATCGCCTGCCCGACGAGCGGGATGACGACGAGCGTCAGCAGCGACAGCTTCCAGTCGAGCATGACCATCATGACGATGGAGCCGATGAGAATCGAGCCCTCCGTCACCATCTCGATGAGGTTCGTGACGAGCGCCGACTGAATGGCCGCGACATCGTTCGTGATGAAGCTCATCGTCTCGCCCGTCTGATGCTTGTCAAAATACGCCATCGGCATGCGCTGGAACTTGCGAAACATCGCTTCGCGCACGTCGATGATGACTTTCTCTCCAATATAAGAGACGAGATAGCTCTGCCCGTAGTAGAAGATGCCGCGGAACAGGAACACAACGACGATGCCGATCGCGATGAGGTTCAGCATCATCATGTCCTTGTCCATGAGCACCTTGTCGATCATGTCCTTGATAATCCAGGGCAGGTACAGATTCGCCGCCGCCGCCATGACAATGCAGAAAATGGCGAGGCCGAGGCGTTTGAGATACGGCTTGATGTACGAGAGAAGCCGCTTGTAATTCTTCATGAGAGATTGCTCCCGTTTTTCGTAAGATGGCGGCGCGCTGCCGCGAGAATCTTCTCCGCGACACGGCCCGAGGCCCCCGGAGGGCCGAGACGGCGGCAGGCCTCACGGAGCTTGCCGCAGACCCAGGCGCGGTGCTCTTCGCCGCGATAGAGTGGCAGCACCTCGCGCGTGATGGCCTCCGGCGTCACCTGCTCCTGCAAGAGTTCCGGCTGGAACGTCTCGCCGAGCAGGATATTCGGCAGGCTGAAGCGCTCGATGTGCACGAGCAGCTTGCCGATGGCATACGACAGCGGCGACAGCCGATAGAGCACGACGCACGGCAATCCCATGAGCGCCGCCTCCATGACGACCGTGCCCGACGTCGCGATGGCCGCATCCATGAGGCCCATGAGCGCATACCGCGCCTCATGCGTCAGCATGACATGCACGCCCGCATCATCAATCAGCGAGCGCAGCAAGCCCTCGTCCACGCCATCGGCGACAGGGAGATAAAACTTCGTCTCCGGCCGCTCGACGAGCAGCTTCTTCGCCGCCTGCAGCATGTCCGGCAGCAGCATCTCGATTTCCTGCCGACGGCTACCCGGGAGCAGCAGGACGCCGTGGTCTCCCTCCTCGAAGCCAAACATGCGCCGCGCTTCCCGCTCGGGAATTTCCGCCTTCACCGTATCGACGAGCGGATTGCCGACAAACGAAATCTTCGCGCCCGCCGCCTCATAGACCGGCAGCTCGTGCGGAAAGATTGCAACAAACTCATCCGCAATCGCCGCGCACGACTTCGCGCGTCCCTTGCGCCAGGCCCAGGCCGACGGCGGGATGTACGAGAACACGGGGATGCCAAGCGATTTCGCGCGCTTTGCGAGCCGCCAGTTGAAATCAGGGTAATCGATGAGCACGAGCAGGTCGGGCTGTTCCTCGCGCATCGCATCCGTGAGCCGGTTCAAGAGTTTCCGGATGCGGCCGAGATTCTTCAGCACTTCCCAGACGCCCATGACATTGTAGCTCTTGTAATCTGCAAAGAGCCGCACGCCCGCGTCCTCCATCTCGTGCCCGCCAAAGCCCACGAGCACCGTCTCCGGCGCCTGTGCAAGAAGGGCGCGCGCAATCCGCGCCCCATGGAGATCGCCCGAAGCCTCTCCGGCCGACAGCATGATCTTCAATCGCCCTTCCCCCTCGCGCAGAAAAATTTCCAGTACATCCTATTATACTATATCTTTCGTCCGATTCAAACCAAAAAATAACAGGGCCGCAGAAGCAGCCCCGTTGGGTTTTGTTCCGGTCATTCAGATGGCCGCGATCGTGATGCCGTGCTCTTTCGCGAGGGCGAGGACGTCTTCTTTTTCGACGAGGAGCGTCTTGTCGGCCTCGATGGCGAGGGCCGTGGCTCCGGCTTTGACCATGCCCTCAATCGTGGCTTTGCCGACGGTCGGGACGTCGAAGCGGTTGTCCTGCTCGGGCTTCGCGACTTTGACGACGACGGCGCCGCCGTTCGCGAGCTTGCCGCCGCGCGCGATGCAGGCGTCCGTGCCTTCGATGGCTTCGAGTGCCATGACGGCCATGTTCTTGACGACGACGGTCTGGCCGATGTCGAGACGGCCGAGCTCTTTGGCGATGCGAAAGCCGAACTCCATGTCCTTCATCTGCTCTTTCGTCGGCTCGAGTTCCGTCAGCGTGCCGCGGTGCGGCATGAGCATGCGGAGGAGGGCCGTCTGGTCAAAGGCCTGCATGCCGGCTTTCGCGAGCTCGCGCACGAACATCATCATGATCGTGTCGTCCTTGCGGTCCGGCAGCGCCATGATGAGTTCCATCATGCGGGCGTCCGGTGTGACCTTGCCGTTGAAGAGCAGTTCCTTCGTGACTTTGCCGAGCATCGTGACTTTCTTGATGCCTTTTTCCTTCAGGTAGTTCAGGATGGCGTCGAGGTGGCCGATGCTGATGTCCACGCACTCGGCAGTGCAGTCCCTGAGCTCTTCCGGCGACTCATCGAGCAGGCGCACGGCGCAGACTTCGAAACCGAGGCGCTTCGCTGCTTTCGCACATTCGACGGGCAGATGGCCCGCACCTGCGAGCAGTCCGACTCTTTCCATTGGAATCCCCTTTCTAAGGAAGCTATTTGCCTTCGGCAAATGGCTAAGATATCCGTAAGCGCTAAAGCGCTAACGGCTATCTTATTAATCGTTGTGTCTCTCTCTGCAGATGCCGCGCTCCGCGTCGCGGAGGAAGCGCAGGAAGTGCTCGATCTCGTCGCACGAATCGACTTCCTGCTCGATGACGGCGATGGCCTGCGCGAGCGAGAGGCCCGAACGGTAGAGAATCTTGTACGCCTGCTTGATGCGGCGGCGCGATTCGAGCGGGATGCCCGCACGCGAGATGCCGACGCTGTTGAGGCCGACGGCTTTCGCCGGATGGCCGTCGACAATCGTGTACGGCACGACGTCCTGCGTGAGCTTCGACATGCCGCCGACCATCGCGTTGCGGCCGATCTTGACGAACTGGTGCACGCCCGCCATGCCGCCGATGACGGCACGGTCTTCGACGATGCAGTGGCCGGCGAGGCTCGCGAGGTTCGACATGATGATGTTGTTGCCGACGACGCAGTTATGCGCGACATGCGTGAGCGCCATGAGCAGGCAGTCATTGCCGATGCGCGTCTCTTCGCCTTCGCCCGTCGCGCGGTGCACAGTCGCGCCTTCGCGGATCGTCGTGCGGTCGCCGATGAAGACGTAGCTCTTCTCGCCCTTGAATTTCAGATCCTGCGGCTCCTCGCCGATCGAGGCGCCCTGGAAAATCTTGCAGTCTTTGCCGATCTGCGTCCAGCCCGTGATGACGACATGCGGGCCGATCTTCGTGCCCTCGCCGATTTCGACATTCTCGCCGATGACCGAGTACGGCCCGATCTCGACGTTTTTCGCGATACGTGCTCCCGGAGCGATGACCGCCGTATCGTGGATGTATGCAAGTACCTTGCTCTCTGTACTCATCTGCTCCAACTCCTAACCATCCTATGAAGCGAGGCCGGGCCTCGCGATCTTTGCTCTGTCTTTTTCATATACTCCCCGATCTACGCTCCATAGTGGTACACGATAGGACGGCAAATCCAGGCGTTATCCGAGTGGAACAAAGATTATCTTTCATTTTCGGCCTGATAGAGCCCTTTATGGGCATTTTTCACATCTGTTCGGGTTCTTTGAGTGCAAACTTGAAGTCCGCCGATGCGACGAGCTTGTCCTTGACATAGCCGTCGGCATGCAGCAGGCCGAAGTTGCCGCGCACGCGGACGATTTCGGCCTTCGTGACGAGCTGGTCGCCCGGGACGACGGGGTGCTTGAATTTGACATGCTCCATGCCGCCGAACATCGCGATCTTGCCGCGATGCTCCTCCGGATACAGCATCGCGACGCCGCCGACCTGCGCCATGGCCTCGAGGATCAGGACGCCCGGCATGATCGGATGGCCGGGGAAATGACCGACGAACTGCGGCTCGATCATCGTGATGTTCTTGATGCCTGTCGCCGACTTGAACGGCTCAATCTCGAGGATGCGATCAACAAGCAGCATCGGCGGACGATGCGGCAGGATCTTCATGATTTCCGTAATGCCTAATTCCATGATATTTCCCTCAACTTTCACTTCTGGCGTACGCCAGTCAGGATCTGTTTTGCAAGCGCCGTATTGAGCGCATGGCCCGAGGCCGCCGCGATGACGTGGCCGCGGATGATGCCGGCGAGGCGCAGGTCGCCGATGACGTCGACGATCTTGTGGCGGACGAGTTCGTCCTCGAAATGGAGCGGATTCAGCCAGCCTTCATCATTGTAGACGATGACGTTCTCGATGCTGCCGCCGAGGCCAAGTCCCATGGCGCGAAGCTGCGCGATTTCCTTCTCGTAGGCAATCGTGCGGGCCGGGGCGATTTCTTTGCGATACGTCTCCGGCGTAATTTCGAAATTCTCGTACTGGATGCCGATGAGCTTGTGCGGATTCACCGACGTGAAGCTCACGCGGAAGCCGTCGTACGGCACGACCATGACGAAGCGCTCGTTCTTGTCGTCGTCGATGCGGTAGACGCGGTCGATGACGATTTCTTCGCGCGGAGCATCGAGCTCCTGGATGCCCGCCTGCCCGATGAGTTCGAAGAACGCGAGCGAGGCGCCGTCCGCGACGGGAGGCTCCTCAGAATCGAGCCGCACCTCGCAGTTGTCGATGCGGAGCGCATGAAGTGCGCTCATGAGATGCTCGATGGTAAAGAACTTGACGCCGTCCTCCGTGAGGATGAAGTTCTCTGCGGCGGCATCGATCTGCGCGGCGTAGTCTTCGGTGAGATAGTCAGCGTATTTCTCCTGCAGGTAGGCATCTGCCTCCTGCTTGAAGACGCTGTTGTAATCGCCGTAGAACATCTGCGAAAGTGTCAGCTCGCCGCCGGTCTTGGTGGCGATGTTGTAGCAGTCGACACGTTCTGTGAGCGATTCCGCGTCATCGATGTTGCTGTAGTGATATGTATGGACGGCCACGCT
>ONJV01000160.1 GCA_900318215.1 uncultured Veillonellaceae bacterium | reverse complement strand
GACGAGGCGCGCGGGGTCGTCCTTGCCGCCGATGTCGAGGGGATGCACTTCGACCTTCGGCTGGTCGCTCGCAATCGTCGGATCGACCTCGAGCATGTGAGCGCCGAGGATGGCCTCGTGGCCTTTGCGCAGGTCGAGCGTGTAGTCCTCCATGAAGACCGTGCGGTCGTTATGCGCGAGGATTTTCAGCAGGCGCACGAGCGCGGCCGTCTTCCAGTCGCCCTCGGCGCCGAAGCCGTAGCCGTCGCGCATGAGGAGCTGCGCCGCGAGGCCCGGCAGCTGTTTGAGCCCCTTGAGGTCCTGGAAATTCGTGCAGAACGCCGTGCAGCCGTGCTCGTCAAGGAAGCGCCTGATGCCGAGGTATTCGCGCAGCTGGTAGCGCACGGAGTCGTCGAATTTCGCCTGCGGGTTGTCCTGCGGGTTCATGATGTATTTCGCCTGGAGGTCCGCGAGCTCCTTGTCGATGGCGGCGTCCTCCACGGCGTCCACGACGTCCACGAGGTCGCCGACCGGCCAGTAATCGACCGTCCAGCCGAAGCGGATCTGGGCCTCGACCTTGTCGCCCTCGGTGACGGCGACGTCGCGCATCGTGTCGCCGAAACGGCAGACGCGGATGTGGAAGCTCTCGTTATACGCGACGGCGACGTTCTGCCACGACGCGATTTCCGCAACGACGGCGGGGTCCTGCCAGTGGCCGTAGACAATCTTGTTCTTGAGGCCGAGCCGCGCGTTGATATAGGCGTACTCGCGGTCGCCATGCGCCGACTGGTTCAGGTTCATGTAGTCAAAATCAATCGTGTCGTACGGGATGCGGTCGAGGTACTGTGTCGCGAGGTGCAGCAGCGGCTTTTGCAGCAGCACTTCGCCGCGAATCCAGTTCTTTGCGGGCGAGAACGTGTGCATCCATGTGATGACGCCAGCGACGTCGTCACGATAGTTGACCTCTTTCATGAACTTCGTGATGCCCTCGGCCGTCGTCATGACGCCCTTGAACTCGACGGGGTAGGGGAGCTTGCCGCTCGCATTGAGCTTCTTCACGATGTCTTCCGTGTCGCGCGCGACGTTTTTCAGCTGTTCCTCGCCATAGAGGAACTGGCTGCCCGCCACGAACCAGAAGGTATAGTTTGGGATTTCCGGCATAAAGAATCACTCCTTGTCACTTCGCTGCCTGCCCGTAATAGGCATGCTTGCCGTGCTTGCGCAGATAATGCTTGTCGAGGAGGTACTGCGGCACGCGGATGTCGGCATGCGTCAGCATGAGCGCATGGTAGTTCATCTGCGCGACGACCTCGAGGATTTTCGCGTTCTCGACGGCCTTCTCGGGCGTCGTTCCCCAGGTGAACGGGCCGTGCTGCTTGACGAGCACGCCGGGGATGGCGGCAGGGTCGAGGCAGAGATGCTCGAACGTGCGCACGATGACATGCCCCGTGTTCTCCTCATACGCACCCTCGATTTCCTCCTGCGTCAGCGCCTCCGTCACGGGCACGTCGCCGTAGAACGTGTCGGCATGCGTCGTGCCGATGGCCTCGATGGGCACACCGGCCTCGGCGAACGACGTCGCCCACGGCGAATGTGTGTGCACGATGCCATTGGCGTCTGCGAACGCGCGGTAGAGCACGCGATGCGTCTCCGTATCCGACGATGGCCGCAGCTCGCCCTCGACGACGTGGCCGTCGAGATCGACGACGACCATGTCGCTGGCCTGGAGCTCCTCATACGGCACGCCCGACGGCTTGATGACGAACAGCCCCTTGTCGCGGTCGATGCCGGAGACATTCCCCCATGTGAATGTCACGAGGCCGAGCCGCGGCAGCGCCATGTTCGCTTCGTAAACCGCTTGTTTCAAAGATTCCAGCATAAATGCTCGATGCTCCTTCCTCTCACTCCCGGTCGTCGAGCGCACGGCCTGCCGCCCGCTCAAGATCGAGCGCCTTTTCATATGCCGCCGTGAACACAGCTGCGCCCTTCTCGCCTGCGACGGTCGGCTCGCGGCGCGTCGCCTCGGTCTCGCGGAAAATCTCATCATCGAGGAAATCCGCGAGGCCCCGCGTCTCGCCCTCGCTGCACCGGAGCGCGTAAAGCGCGAGCACGCCCATGCCCCACGGGCCGCCCTCGCCTGCCGACGCCATGACGGTGATGGGCACGCCGAGCATGTCGGCGAGCACCTGCTGCGCGACAATCGGCGTGCGGAACAGGCCGCCCTGCGCGACGAGGCTGTCCATCGCGACATGCTCGTCCCGGAGCGTCTTCATGCCGATGGCGAGCGGCGCGAACGCCGAGAGGAGCTGCGCAAGCATGAAATTCGCGAGCGTGAAGCGGCTGTGCGGCGCGCGCACGAAGAGCGGCCGACCTGCCTCGACATCCGTGATGTTCTCGCCCGAGAGGCATGCATAGTTCATGAGGCCGCCTGCGTCCTTGTCCGCCGCCCCGACTTGCTCGAACAGCAGCCCGTAGAGCCGGTCGGGCGCGAGGTCCGTGCCCGCGGCCTTTGCAAACTCGTCAAAGAGCTGCGCCCAGGCGTTGATGTCCGACGAGCAGTTGTTCACATGCACCATCGCGACGGGAGCGCCGTCCGGCGTCGTCACGATGTCGATATCGCGGTGCGGCGTCGCGAGGTCGTGCTCGAGCACATGCATGGAGAAAGCAGACGTGCCCACGGAGATGTTGCCCGTGCGCTTCCGAACGGCATTCGTGCTGACCATGCCCGTGCCCGCATCGCCCTCCGGCGGCGCGACGAGCGCGCCTGCGGCGAGGCCGCCCGTCGGGTCGAGGAGCCGTGCACCGGCCTCCGTCAGATGCCCTGCCGGTTTCCCCGCTGGCAGCGGCTCTGGCAGGAGCTCCCGGAGCTTCCACGGCATCGCCTGCGCCTCCGGCAGCGCGTCGAACTGTGCGAGGAAATCCTCGCGGTACGAGCCCGTCGCCTCGTCGATGGGGAACATGCCCGAAGCATCGCCGACGCCGAGCACTTTCTCGCCCGTCAGCTGCCAGTGCACATAGCCTGCAAGCGTCGTGAGGAACGCGATGTCCTTCGTGTGTTCCTCGCAGCGCAGCAGCGCCTGCTCGATATGCGCGACGCTCCAGCGCTGCGGGATGTGGAACCCGAAGAGCTCCGAGAGCCTTTCTGCCGCCTCTCCCGTGATGTTGTTGCGCCATGTGCGGAACGGTGCGAGCAGATTGCCTTCCTTGTCAAACGCGAGGTAGCCATGCATCATCGCGCTCACGCCGACCGCCCCGAGCCGCGCGAGCTTCACATGATACGTCTCCTCGACATGCGCCGTGACCGATTCATACGCCGCCTGCACGCCGCGCCACGCATCCTCGAGCGCATACGTCCAGATACCGTGTTCGAGCACGTTTTCCCAGCCATAGCTGCCAGAAGCCAGCGTCTGTCCGTCGAGGTCGAGGAGCACCGCCTTGATGCGCGTCGACCCGAGCTCGAGCCCCAGCACCGTCCGCCCGGCCTCGATTGCCTCGGTTGCCTTGCGGATCTTGATCATTCCTGTCAACACTCCTTTCGCGTGTCGAAGTCCCTGCTGTCATCTCTCTTTTCGGTTCGTCTGCATGTGCCCGCACATTCTGTGTTCGAGCACATTTTTATGTTTTCAGAATATCACGGCAGCCGCATCCTGTCAATGATTTTTTCGTTTTTCATCCGCTTTCGGTTTCTTTGCGGCCGCATAGATAAACTGATTGCAGATTGTTTTTTGATTCTTCTGGGAGGCGAAGCTTATGCGTATGTTTCAAAAAGGTTTCCTGATTCCCCTCGTCTGCGCCCTGGCTTTCATGGTGCAAGGGCTGACGGGGACGGTTGCGTCAGCGGCGTATAATCTGACGCAGGGGCCCATCCAATATGACCGCGATGGTGATATTGCTGCCGAGATGTACTATACAGAAATACCGATTTTGCCTGATTGCACAGAGCGCCCCTACCGACGGGAATGAACTCGTCGGCGGGGGCGCTTTTCTTGTGGCAGCATTTTGACACGTGGCTGTCTTTCGTGGTACGATACCCGTATATGTTATCAGCGCTGCGCTTGTCGCGTGGCTCGCGCATGAAGGCTCGGTACGCACATTCAGCAGGGTAGTTGCGCTTTTCGCAATCTACCTGCTGCTCGTGCTGCTTGGCATCGTGAGCCCTGAGCCGCTCAGAGAGCTCGCCGAGCTCTTCCGTAACTAATTTCGACGGGACTTCCATAAAATAGAAAAGCCGCCCTGGCAGGCGGCCGCTCTAGGAAGTCTCGGTGGCCATCAGCGTTGCCGCGCTGTTTGTATGGCCGAAATTTTTTCGAATATACACCAACTGGCGTTCGAGCGACCATCATCGTGTTCGCTCTTTTTTCTATGCCTTTATCTTACCACGAGAGTAACGGCACGTCAAATGATGTTCTGGCAAATGAAAAAGGCGACCGCACCCAAACGAGGATGCGATCGCCTTTTTAGTATGCAACTTTGGAACGTATTCTCTTACGCCTGTGCTCCCGTCGAATACATCGGGATCTTGACGGGGTTGTTCTGGATGGTCCAGACACCGCAGGGGCAGACGTCGGCGCAGATGCCGCAGCCGGGATTCTTGTTATGCCAGCGATGCCGAAACGTCAACAGAGTGGCTGTCAAGAAGCTCCAGCAGTCGGCGTGATGGCCCGTTCGGTTGATTCCGGCCGGATTCCCATGCCTCGACCGTTTTCTTGCTCACGCAAAGGAATTTTGCCAGCAGGGATTGCGTCAGATGATTGCGCGCACGGATGTTCTTGACATCTTCCGCCGTGAATTCTTTTGCCGGTTCCAATGCAATACGGAAGGTATCGTGTGTGAGGTTTTTCCCTCCCGTTGTTTCATAATCGCTGATGAGTTCCTGGAAGGAATCCGCAATCATATCATACGTTTTGCTCATAAGGCATCACTCCTTTGTTGCAACCATAGATTTTTCCAAGCGGTCGATGAATTGCTTGATGCTATTCCTCTCAGCCTTGCTAAGATTCTCCATTTCATTTTTGGCAAAGACCATGACGAGAAAGGTCTTCCCGTGAAATTCGAAATCGACATAGCAGACACGCGCACAATGGGACTTTCCACGATTCCCATAGGAAAACCGCATCTTTCGCAAACGGCCTGTGCCTTTCATGACGGGGCCGAGTTTCGGATTTTCCAGCAACATGTTTTCGAGATCACGCAAATCTTCATCCGTCAGGCCAAGACTGTTCCACTGCGCATCGAATTTCTTGCCGTGAATGAACTCGCGTGATGATTCCATATTACAAATCCCCCTGCTTGCCTTTCCTTCATTATACCCTATTTACGCCTGCACGCCCGTCGAGTACATCGGGATCTTGACGGGGTTGTCCTGGATGGTCCAGACGCCGCAGGGGCAGACGCCGGCGCAGATGCCGCAGCCGATGCAGCGGTCGGGGTCGCTCTGGTATTCCCACGAGCCGTCTTCGTGCTGGATGCGGGTGATGGCTTCTTCCGGGCAGGATTCAAGGCACATCTTGCAGTCACGGCAGGTGCCGCAGCTGACGCATCTGGTGTGGTCGTCGACGGGGTCGCCGAGGTCGCAGTGATGGCAGCGCTCGAAGTACGCCGTCGAGAGGCGCTCGGCCGGAATTTTTGCCTTCTCAGGGAACGGCTCGGCCGTGCCGTTCATGTACTGGTCGGCATACCATGCTGCTTTGCGGCCGCTGCCGATGGCGTCGGTCAGGCGGCCCGGCTTGATCGTGTCGCCTGCCGTGAAGACGCCGGGCAGGATGGACTGCGTCTTGTCGGGGACGAGCCAGCTCTTGCGGAAGTACTGGATGCGGTCGTCGTCCGGCAGGAAGTCGAGCACCGGCTCTTCGCCGATGGAGACGATGACCTGGTCGGCTTCGATGAAGCGGCCGTCATTGGCGTAGACGCCTTTCTCTGTGATTTTCGAGGTGAAGAACGGCCAGACGAGCTTGCCGCCGCGGCTTTCGACGTATTTGATTTCGTCGGCAAACGCGGCCGGCTTCTGCACATCGACGGCGACGACGCTCTCGGCGCCCATGTCGTAAGCGCCGCGGCAGGTGTCCATGCCGGAGTTGCCGGCACCGATGACGACGACTTTCTTGCCCGTCTTCGGATGCTCGCCGCGGTTAATGGCCTTGAGGTATTCGAGGCCCATCGTGAGGTGCTCGACGCCTTCCCACGGGAAGAAGCGGGATTTCGTGCCGCCCGTTGCGACGATGACGGCGTCGCTGTTCTTCTGGAGTGCTTCGAATTTCGCCTTGTCCACCTTGCAGCTCGAGACGAATTTCACGCCGACGCTCTCGATGCGCTTGAGCTCGGCTTCGAGGAGCTCGTGCGCGAGGCGGCCGCGCGGGATGACCTGTTCGAGCTTGCCGCCGATGTGCTCGGCTTCGTCATAGACGGTGACATTGTGGCCTTTGCGCGCGAGCTGCCAGGCCGCCGAGAGACCCGCGACGCCACCGCCGATGATGGCGACGTTCTTGCCGGTCTTCGTCTTCGGCGGCTCGACCTGCGTGAACGCGGAGCGGTAGCCGAGGTCGCCGATCTGGATCGGGAAGTCGATGCCGCCGCGCGTGCAGCCGTCCATGCAGGGGTTCGGGCAGACGGAGCCGCAGACGGAGCCCGGGAACGGGGTGTACTCGAGCTCGAGATGGAGCGCCTCGTCGAGCTTGCCCTGGCGGATGAGGCCGTAACGGCGCTGCGTCGGGATGCCCGTCGGGCAGGAGAATTCGCAGGGCGCCGCAAATTTCGCGTTGTCCCAGCTCGGCACGCGCAGGCGGTAGTCACCGTGCGAGAGCGTGTTGTGGACGACAAAATCGTCATGCGCGACGTCAGAGAAGATGCCGCCCTTGACCCATTCGTGCAGGCGGAAATCACGGACGCTCTCGGGCTTCGGCTGTGCGGCCTTTTCAGCGGCCGTCAGCGGAACGAGCTTCTGCCATTTCGACCAGTCGCTGAGCTCGCCTTCGAGGTCGGCGTGGTCGACAGCCGAGAGGAACGCGCCCATGCCGCCTTTCAAAAATTCGATGTCTTTGTCGTCGAGCTCGTGCGGGCGCACGTCCGGCGGCAGCTGGTCGATCGGGCCGCGCACGTAGACGACGCCGCCGACCATGCCGACGCAGGGGCGCTCGCCGAGCACGGAGTCAAATTCTTCGCTGTCCCAGCCGCAGA
Organism: uncultured Veillonellaceae bacterium; assembly: GCA_900318215.1. Taxonomy (GTDB): domain Bacteria; phylum Bacillota; class Negativicutes; order Selenomonadales; family Selenomonadaceae; genus Selenomonas_C. The sequence goes on along the minus strand of ONJV01000160.1, from coordinate 1,162 downwards.
CGACGGCCTTGCCGCCGCCCATGAACTCGAACGAGAACGAGCCGACGTTCTTGAGAATCCAGAGTTCCGGCTCTTCGTAGAGCGGGTCGTGCTTCATCAGCGAGCCCGAGCGCGTGCCCGCGCGGCCGCCGATGTAAATCTTGCCGCCCGACGAGCAGTGGCCCGCCGTGTCGCCCGCGTCGCCCTTGACGGTGATGAGGCCGCCGGCGTTCAGCCAGCCGACGTCGGCCGAGGTCGATTCGTCGACGACGATTTCCGTGCCCGGCAGGCACATGGAGCCGACGCGCTGGCCGGCGTTCGTGACGTGGAAATGGAGTGTCTTGCCGTCCTTGTTCCAGAGCGGGCCGCCGATGTCGTGCTGGCCGGACGCCGCGATGTCAAATTCTGTTTCGCCATTTTTGACCGCTTTTTCAATCGCCAGCAGAAGGTCCTGCGTGGACATGCGGTTATGGCCTTTCATGGTCTCTATTTTAAACATAATTGTTCTCCTGCCATTCATGTTCACAGCAACGGTACTGACAGCCTCCCTCTTTGAGGGAGGGGGACCGCGTAGCGGTGGTGGGAGTAGTTAGGAGCAATGGCCGAACCAATTTCTTCGTTATGGCTAAAGTCCTTTAGCAACAACAACCATCTTGTCAGGCTAGAGCTTCCTACTACTCCCCCTGCCACTTCGTGGCCCTCCCCCCTCAATGAGGGGGGCTGCAGTTTGCCACACCAAATGAATCAGCACACGTACTGGATGCCGAGACGGTCCGCGACGTTCTTGTCGGTCGAGACGAGGGCGTCGCTGCGGCCGATTGGGAGCGAGCTGTTGCCAATCGGCGCCATGAGCTTCTTGAGCTCCTTGTCGAACGTCAGCACGTAGTCGACGATCTTCTGTGCGCCGCGGTCGATGTCGAGGCGCTTGACGAGGCGCGGATCCTGCGAGCAGATGCCCATCGGGCACTTGCCCGTGTTGCAGCTGTTGCAGCGGCCCTGCTCGTTGCCGATGCAGCCGAGGAGCTGGATGAGCACCTTGCCGACGAACACGCCGTTCGCGCCGAGGCACATCATCTTGAACGCGTCCGCTGCCGCATCGCCCGTCATGCCGATGCCGCCGCCGCCGTAGAGCGGAATCTGGCCCTGACGGCCCTGCTTGACGGCCGCGAGGTAGCAGTCACGG
>ONJV01000158.1 GCA_900318215.1 uncultured Veillonellaceae bacterium | reverse complement strand
GGTCGTGGCGGCCGCGGCAACGCAAAGTTCGCGAATGCGGCGAACCGTGCCCCGACGTTTGCCGAGTTCGGCGAGCCGGGCGAAGCGAAGAACCTGATTCTCGAGCTCAAGCTGCTCGCAGACGTCGGCCTCGTCGGCTATCCGAGCGTCGGCAAGTCGAGCCTCGTGGCAGCGGTCTCGGCGGCACGGCCGGAAATCGCCGAGTATCATTTCACGACGATTACGCCGGTGCTCGGCGTCGTCAAGACGGACTATGAGAAGAGCTTCGTCATGGCCGACATCCCGGGCCTCATCGAGGGCGCGGCAGACGGCGTCGGCCTCGGCCACGACTTCCTGCGCCATGTCGAGCGCACGAAGCTGATTCTGCACATCGTCGACGCGTCGGGCCTCGAGGGCCGCGACCCTGTCGAGGACTACTACAAGATCAACGCGGAACTCCAGAAGTACAGCGAAAAGATTGCCAAGCGCACGCAGATTCTCGTCGCGAACAAGATCGACCTGCCCGAGGCGCAGGAGCATCTGCCAGCGCTCAAGGCACTTGCAGAAAAGGAAGGACTCAAGTTCTTCGAGATTTCAGCTGCGACGCACAAAGGGCTCAAGGAGCTCATTTCCTACGTCGGCGAATGGCTCGACAATTATGTTGAGGAGCCTGAGGCGACGGATGACGAAGTCGTCTATGACGAGGATGCAGCGCGCGAGGCGGAGAAGATTGAAATCACGCGCAACGATGCCGGTGATTTCATCGTCAGCGGCAAGGCGCTCGAAAAACTCGTCGCGATGACGAATTTCAACAATGATGAAGCCATCCGCCGCTTCCAGTACATCTGGCGCATCAAGGGCATCGATGAAAAGCTCAAGGAGCGCGGCATCAAGGAAGGCCAGACCGTCCATATCGGCGAGATGGAATTCGAGTGGCGCGAGTAATGCGCTTTTATAGATAGATACGAAAGGAACCTATATGCTTAGAAACTCACTGACGGGCAAGCAGAAGAGCTTTCTGCGCTCGGAGGGCATGAAGCTCGAGCCGGTCGTCATGGTCGGCAAGGACGCTGTGACGCCGGCCGTCGTGCAGTCGGCGCGCGACGTCATCAAGAAGCGCGAGCTCATCAAGGTGCGCGTGCTCAACAACTGCCTCGAAGAGGTCGAGGACGTCATGACGGTGCTCGCGGAGCGCTGCGATGCAAATCTCGTGCAGATCAAGGGCAACACGGGGCTGCTGTTCAAGCGCAACTTCGAGAAGCCGAAAATCGAGCTGCCATAATGGGGAGTGGAAAAGGGGAGAACGAAATGGGGGCACGTGAAAGCCTCAGAGAGGCAAAGCGCATCGTCGTCAAGGTCGGCACGTCGACGCTGGCCTATGGCCCAGGCCGCATGAACCTCTACAACATCGAGCATCTCGTGCGCGGTCTTGTCGACATGGCGAACGAAGGGCGCGAGATGATTCTCGTCTCGTCGGGCGCGATTGCGGCCGGTCTCGGCCGTCTCGGCATGACGGAAAAGCCCGATTCCATCCCTGAGAAGCAGGCCATCGCGGCCGTTGGGCAGGGCATGCTCATGCACATCTATGAGAAGTTCTTTGCCGAGTATGGCAAGGTCGCGGCACAGGTGCTGCTGACGCGCGAGAACTCCGTGCGCCACAATCAGTACATCCATTCGCGCGACGCGCTCTGCGCCATGCTCGCGATGGGCGCGATTCCTGTCATCAACGAGAACGATGCCGTGACGGTCGATGAAATCAAGATTGGCGACAACGACCAGCTCTCGGCGACCGTTGCGACGCTCGTCGATGCCGACGCGTTGATCATTCTCTCGGATATCGACGGCCTCTACACGGCGAATCCTGCGACGCATCCCGAGGCGGAAATCATCCATGAAGTCCCCGAAATCACGCCGGAAATCGAGCGGCTCGCGGGCGGCGCGGGCTCGGCGATGGGCACGGGCGGCATGATGACGAAGATTGAGGCGGCGAAAGTCGCGATGAACGCCGGTGTCACGATGGTCATCGCGCCGGGCGCGCGCGACCACGTGCTCCGCGACGTGCTGAACGGCGAGGAAATCGGCACGCTGTTCCCTGCGAAGGAGAGCCATCTGCGCCTGCGCAAGAGCTGGATTGCATTCGGCAAGCGCATCGAGGGCGACCTCGTCGTCGACCGCGGCTGCGAAAAGGCCATGCGGCAGTGCGGCTCGAGCCTGCTCGCGGCTGGCATCGTTTCAGCGGATGGCGAGTTCACGCGCGGCAGCACCGTCCGCGTCCTGACGAAGGACGGGCAGGAAATCGCGCGCGGCGTCGTGAATTATGGCCGGGCCGAACTCATGGACCTCATCGGTCGGCAGACGAAGGATTTCCCCGAAGCCCTGCTGCAGGAAGACGGCTTCCGCGAAGAGGTCATCCACCGGGACAACATGGTCCTGATGGTCTGATAGGAGTGATTTGATGGATATCCAGAAGACAATGATGGAAAAGGCGCAGGCCGCAAAGGTTGCCTCGCACAAAATGGCCATCCTCTCGTCGAGCGTCAAGAATGATGCGCTCATGGAGATGGCGAACGCCCTCGAGAAGCGTGCCGAGCTCGTGCTCGAAGCAAATGCGGCCGATCTCGAAGAGGCGCGCGGCAAGGGGCTCAAGCGCTCGTACCTCGACCGCCTCATGCTCAACGAGGCCCGCATCCAGCAGATGGCCGAGGGCCTGCGCCAGACGGCGGCCCTGCCGGACCCGATTGCGCAGGGCGACTACTCGACGGTGCGGCCGAACGGCCTCGAAATCCGCCGCGTCCGCGTGCCCATCGGCGTCATCGGCATCATCTACGAAGCGCGTCCGAACGTCACGGCCGATGCGACGGCGCTCTGCCTGAAATCGGGCAACGCCGTGATTTTGCGCGGCGGCAGCGAAGCCATCCGCTCGAACACGGCCATCGCCTCGCTCCTGTCGAAAGCGGCTGTCAAGATGGGCATCCCCGAAGGCGCTGTGCAGTTCGTCGACTTCCCGAATCGCGAGGCCGTCGATGCCATGACGCACATGCGCGGACTGCTCGACGTCATCATCCCGCGCGGCGGCGCGGGGCTCATCCAGCACATCGTTACCAATAGCACCGTGCCAGTCATCGAGACAGGCACGGGCGTCTGCCATACGTTCGTCGATGAGACGGCGGATTTCGACATGGCCATCAAGATCGCTGTCAATGCAAAGACATCGCATCCATCGGTCTGCAACGCCATGGAGACGCTGCTCGTACATGAGGCCATCGCGCCGGAATTCCTGCCGAAGCTCTCATGGGCCATGGGCGAGAAGCACGTCGAGATGCGCGGCGACGAGCGTGCGCGGGAAATCTGCCCCGAGATGAAGGAAGCGACGGAAGAGGACTGGTCGACGGAGTACGGCGACCTGATTCTCTCCATCAAGGTCGTGTCCGATCTCGACGCCGCGATTGCGCATATCAACAAGTACAACACGGGCCACAGCGAGACCATCGTGACGGAGAACCTCGCGAATGCGCACCGCTTCCAGAAGGAAGTCGATGCGGCGGCTGTCTATGTCAACGCTTCGACGCGCTTCACGGACGGCTTCGAATTCGGCTTCGGTGCCGAAATCGGCATCAGCACGCAGAAGCTTCACGCGCGCGGCCCCATGGGCCTCGAAGCGCTGACGAGCACGAAATACCTGATTTACGGCGAAGGCCAGGTGCGGTGAGACTGCCGCTTCGCGCCACGCTCCGCACGCTGCACCAGTACGCCGCGACCGCGCACGGACGGCATGACATCATCGATGATGTGAGAGCGATATTGCTGATTATGTTGACGATTGTTGTTGTGCTGGTGTTGTGCTTCGTCACTTAGGCCCCCTCTCAGAGGGGGCTGTCAGCGAAGCTGACTGGAGGAGTGTCGAAGGTAGGGCAAAGCATTATGCAGGATTGCCTTCTGCGAAGACGTACTTTCGCAGGTACAATCGAACAGATTGCCATGACCTACCTTCGACACACCCACCACCGCTTCGCGGTCCCCCTCCCTCTGTGAGGGAGGCAGTGGGAACGAAAAATGATGTAGGGGAAAGAAGGGACTCAGATGTCAGAGAATCGCCGCAGCGTCGGCCTGATGGGCGGCACGTTCGACCCGATTCATACGGGTCATCTTGTGCTCGCTGAGGACGTGCGCGACATGTTCGGCCTCGACGAGGTGCTCTTCATCCCGGCCGCCAACCCGCCGCACAAAGGCGGTGTCGCGGTCGTCACAGCCGAGCAGCGCTATCTCATGGCCGAGCTCGCGACGGCTTCGAACCCTGCTTTCCATGTCTCGCGCATGGAGCTCGACCGGCAGGGGCCGAGCTACAGCTGGTTGACCGTTACAGAGCTCCAGGAGCGCTATGGCGCGAGCACCGATTTCTATTTCATCACGGGCTCGGACGCCATCAACCTGCTCGACGAATGGCATCGGGCGCACGACCTTCTGGCGCGCTGCCACTTCATCGTCTCCGTGCGCGAGGGCGTGCCGCTTGACGAGGCGCGGCTTGCGCGGAGCTTCGGCAGCCTTGCCAAAGAGCACATCCATCGCCTCGCGACACCGGCGCTCGAGATTTCCTCGACGGACATCCGCGAGCGCCTCGCGCGCGGCGCGTCCATCCGCTACATCGTGCCGGACGTTGTCGCCGACTATATCTACAAGGAGGGCCTCTACCAATGAGCATGAGCTATGAAGACCGCAGGAAACTGTTGGAATCGCGGTTGAAGCCGTCGCGCTACCGCCACAGCCTCGGCGTCGCCGACACGGCGGCGTTTCTCGCGGGACGTTTCGGCGTCGATGTGGAGCAGGCCCGCCTGGCTGGCCTCCTGCACGACTGCGCGCGAGAGTTCCCGAATGATGCGATGGTGGCGGAGGCCGACAAGCGGCGCATCGCTTACGGGCCCATTGAGCACGCGATGCCGCTTTTGCTGCACGCCTACCTCGGCGCGGCGCGCGTGCGCGAGTGCTACGACGTTGATGACGACGCCATCTGCCAGGCCATCTATCGCCATACGGTCGGCGGTCGCGGCATGACGCGCCTCGACAAGATTGTCTGGTTTGCGGACATGATCGAGCCGAACCGGGCGTATCCCGAGGTAGAGATGCTCCGGAAGCTTTCGCGCGAGGCAAGCCTCGACGAGATGCTGCTCGTCGGCCTCACGGAGTCCATCAAGTTCGTCGCGCAGAAGGGCACGATGCTGCATCCGGATACGATTGCAGCACGGAACGAGCTCTTGCTCCGGGGAGTGAAGTCGCCGGTATGAGCAAGAAGAAACCGCCCCTGTCGACGACGCGGGCGAACATCGAGCGCAAGCGGAAAGAGCTGCGCCATCGACGCCGCATGCGATTCCTGCGCTTTCTCGCGTTTCTCGCGGTCTTCGCCATCTTCCTCGTCATCGCTGGCTTTGTCTGCATGACGATTTATCACTGGGGCTCCGGCATCTACGCCGAGTACCAGATTCGCCACGAGGCGTATCTCAAGAAGCAGGCGGCGCGTGCGCCGGAAATCGACCCGAAATTCGACGGC
>ONJV01000159.1 GCA_900318215.1 uncultured Veillonellaceae bacterium | reverse complement strand
CGCCATCGGCATCCTCATCAATGTCGGCCGCATCGGCGAGCGCGATGCCATCCTGCGCGAACAGCAGGCGTATGAGGAAGAGCTCCAGGCGACGGCGCCACGGCCGCACATCGGCCTGCGTCTCGTCAAGACGGACCGCAAGAAAAAAGAAGGAAAGGATGGCCCGCGCAAGCGACGCCGTCGATAAGCTTGTTTTCTGAATCAAAGGTGATCAACGGATGAAACGTCATCATATCGCAGGGATGGATGCCCTGCGCGCGCTCGCGATTCTGGGCGTGACTTTCTTTCATATGTTCCCGGGGAGCGTCGTCGGCGGCTACCTCGGCGTCTCGCTGTTCTTCGTGCTGACGGGGTACCTCCTCGCCTACACGAGCGTCGGCGCGGCGTCGAAGCAGGGATTCTTCTGGGTCTTCTCGTACTATGGAAAGCGCATCCGGCGCATCTATCCGGAGCTCCTGCTGATGCTGCTCGTGACGATTGGCGCGTGCCACTTCCTCGCGCCTGACGCCATCGAGGCCGTGCGGCCGGAAGTGCTCTCCGTGCTCGGCGGCTATAACAACTGGTGGCAGATTGCGCAGAATATGGACTATTTCACGCGCATCACGAATGTCTCGCCGTTCACGCATCTCTGGTTCCTCGGCATCGAGCTCCAGTATTATCTCGTCTGGCCATTGGTTTTTGGCCTGTATCTTGCGTTTCGCGTTCTTTGTGGCGCGCGTTTTGCCGCAGGCATCATCCTGTTCTTCGGCGTTGTCAGCGCGGTATTCATGCCGCTCGGCTATGTGCAGGGCGTTGACATCACGCGCCTCTACTATGGCACGGACACGCGCGTCTATGCGCTCTTGCTCGGTGCGGGCGTCGGCCTCTGGCAGGCGGAGGAACGCCGCCGTCGCCGCCGCTCTGCTGGCATGTCTTCGATGTTTGACGGCGCGCTCGGCGCGGGCCTCTTCACGCTGCTCGCGGTCGAGACGGTTTTCCTTTACTTCCTGCTCGACGGCCAGAGCCCGTATCTCTACGAAGGCGGCATGGCGCTCATCACCGTGGCGTTCGTCGGCATGGTGATGCTGCTCGGCACGGACGGCTTCGCGCTCGCGGATGTCCTCGAGGCGGCGCCGCTGCGCTGGATTGGCAAAAAGAGCTACGGCATCTACCTCTGGCAGTATCCCGTCATCTATCTCTTCCATGTGCGCGGCTGGGACGCGCTGCCGCTCTACGGCCTGCTCGAGCTCGCCATCATCGTCGTGCTCGCCATCTGGTCGGGCGCGGCGGCAGACTGCATCACGCGCCTGCGCCTGCCCGTGCAGGGGCGGTTCGCGATGCCGCGCGCTGCGACGTTCCTCGCGGCCTCGCTCTGCGCGCTCGTCTTCATGGGTTTCGGCTGCCAGGGTATCGCGCTCTCGGCCTCGTCAAAAGCGCCCGACACGGCGCTCCAGTCGCAGCTCGCGAAGAATGCAGCGGTACAGCAGGCCGAAAACGAGAAGAGTGCGCAGGAAGCCGCTGCGCGCGAGGCGCAGAAGGCGGCGGAAAAAGCCGCTGCGCAGCAGCAGCGCATGCAGGCGGTCGATCTTTCGGGCGCGGCCTGCATCGGCGACTCCGTCATGCTCGGCGCGAGCCCGGCGCTGCGGCAGGTGCTGCCCGGCTGCTTCATCGACGCGGAGGTTTCGCGCTATGTCGGCGGCGGCCTCGAGGCTGCAAAAGCGCTCGCCGCGCAGGGCCATCTCGGGAACATCGTCGTCATCGCGCTCGGCACGAACGGCCCGATTGCGGGCTATGAGCGCTATGCCGTGCAGACGAACGAGCTCCTCGAATACCTCGGCCCGAACCGCCATATTTTCTGGGTCAATGTCTACTGCCCGAAGCTCACATGGCAGCAGGTCAACAACGACTGCATCCGCGACATGCCCATCGCGCACCCGAATGTCACCGTCATCGATTGGTACAGCCTCGTCAAAGACCACCCCGAGTGGCTGACGAGCGACGGCATCCACCCGAATGACGAGGGAATCAAGGCCTACGCGAACCTCGTCCATGACACCATTGTCAAGACACTTGCGAAATGAGGGATGATGGATGTTCCTGATTCTGCTGCTCGTGCTGCTGGCCTTCGTCGCCACCGTCGTGCTGCTCGCGCTGCCGCATGTCTTTTCGGGGCGCGGGCTGCGCCTGCTGCGCCGCGGCGTCGTGGCGTTCGACGTGCTGACAGCCGTCGGGCTCGTGCTCGGGCCGATTGTCTTTCACGAAGTCATGGGCGTGTCGGCCGTGCTGCTGCGCATCGCGTCCGTCGGCTTCGTCATGCAGATTTTCTTTGCGCTGCTGACGGGGCTCGGCCTGCTATTTCAGTGGATGACGGGGGTCCTCGGCAAAGGCGTGCCGTTCGACCGCTCGCGGCGGCGGATGCTGCGCCATGCGGCCGTCGTGCCAGCGCTTGCGGCGATTGGCGGCCTTTATGGCGGTCTTTATGAAAAGGATGCGACCGTCGAGCGGGAAATCCTCGTGCCGATTCGCGACCTGCCGACGCCGCTCAAAGGACTGCGCATCGCGCAGCTCAGCGACGTCCATCTTGGCTGGTACTTCTCGCTCGACGACCTCGCGGCGCTTCTCGAGCGCACGGCGAAAGGCGCGCCTGACGTGCTCGTCATCACGGGCGACCTCTTTGATGACGAAGCCATCAACCTCGCGGCCGTCGCGCTCGTCGACCGCTACTGCGAGCGGTTCCCGCTCGGCATCTGGTTCATTTATGGCAATCATGAGCATCGCAGGAACTTTGCCGCCATTGACGCGGCGCTGGATGGCACGCAGATTCACAAGCTCGTCAATGACGCAGCGCTCCTGATGGACGCGCCGCGCCCGCTCTGGCTCGTCGGCATCGATTATCCGCAGGCGCATGGCGACGAGGCGTTCCAGGCAAAGAAGAAGGAATATACGGACACGGCTTATCAGGACGTGCCCGAAAATGCCATCACGATTTTGCTGTCGCATCATCCCGAGGGCATCGACAACGGCGCCACGCACGGTGCGGCGCTGGCGCTCACGGGCCACACGCACGGCTGTCAGTTCGGCATCCTCGGCCATGCGGCGCTGCCGTTCTTCAAATACAATCGCGGCATCGTGCATGTCGGCAGCACGTTCGGCTACGTCCACAGCGGCAACGGCAGCTGGTTCCCGTACCGCATCGGCTGTCCGCCAGAGATTGCATACTTCACGCTCAGGAGGGCATGAGCATGGAACCAAAAGAGGAATCTTGGCGTACCTTTGAGCAGCGCGGTGCATCTTGCCGTTTGCGCGGCGATGCGGCGGGGTGTGCGCGGGCGTATTACGAGGCGGCGCAGTGCGACCGGTTTTTGCGGAGCCAGCGCGAGCATTATTCTTCGTATCTCTTCACGCTCCACTATCTGCCGGGCATCTCCGCTGAGGAGCTTGCCCGGCAGCATTTTGTTTATGGGCAGCTCTATCGGGATGAGCTTGCAACCAATGAGGTACCTGCTGGAACGGTTGATGGCGGAGAGAAAGGCGATGCGTCAGAGACCATCGCACCTGAAACTGTTGTGTCGGTTGCGAGGCCGGATGAGCGCCGTCTGCGCATCGGCTTTCTGGCGCCGGACTTTCTCGAGAGCTCGGCCGCACGATTCTATGAGGCGTTGCTTGGCCTGCCGCAGGATGCGTTCGAGGTATTTGCCTACAGCCTGTCAGACGAGGCGGATGATTTCACGCAGCGTGTGCAGTCGATGGTCGCGCACTACCGCGTGCTCTCGCCCTATGATATCGAAAGCTCCGAACAGGCGATTGCGAAAGATGGGCTCGACGCTCTCATCGACCTTGGCGGCCACACGGCGGGCGGCGCGACGCTGATGCTGCTCGCGCATCATCCGGCACGCAGTATCATCGAGGCGGTCGGCTGGTTCGATACGACGGGGCTGCCGACGGTTGATTACCTGCTGACCGACGGCGTCATGGACCCGCCCGGCCGCGAAGCGCTTCTCTCCGAGCGGCCGCTCCGCCTGCCGCATGCCTGGTGCTTCACGCCGAGCAGGGCGATGCAGGAAGTGAGGGCGGCTCGTCAAACTCCTGCCTCCCTCTCAGAGGGAGGTGGCCCCGAAGGGGACGGAAGGAGTGGCGGAGGTAGGGCTTGGCAATCCGTTCGATTGTGTTTGCGAAGGTACGTCTTCGCAGATCACCATCCAGCAAACTGTTTTGCCCTACCTTCGACACTCCTTCAGTCAGCCATTCGGCTGACAGCTCCCAGCCACAAGGGCATAAGCGACCACATAGGCGCTAAAGCGCCTTGCGTCTGCTTATCTGAGAGGGAGCCTTGGATTTGCCTCGCTTCCTTCCAGAATTTTCTCAAGATCAGCGATGACACGCTCGATGCTTGGCGCGCGATTCTTGACCGCGCCCCGCAGGCGCAGCTTCGCTTGCAGGACACGATGCGCGTCCCCGCGCGCGTCACGGAGCTCGAACGCCGCCTGCGCGCGGCGGGGCTGCCGATGGAGCGCGTGACGGCCCAGATGGGGAGCGACGACTATCTCGACGACCTCGCGCGGCAGGACCTCATCCTCGACACCTTCCCGTATCCCGGCGGCGCGATGACGGCGACGGCGCTCTACCTCGGCGTTCCCGTGCTGACGCTGCGCGGCGACAATCACAGCCGCAGCGTCGGCGCATCCATCCTCACGGCGGCGGGGTTGCCGGAGCTCGTGGCAGAGGATGTCGGGGAGTATGTCGAAAAGGCAGTGGGGCTCGCCGTGGAAAGAGAAAGGCTCGTGGCGCTCCAAGAGCATGTATGGAAAGACGTGTCGGCGTCGCCGCTTTGCGATTGTGAAAGGTATCGGGCAGCGTTTATACAAAAACAGGGAACGCCTTAATCACATGGGCGTTCCCTGTTTGTCTGTCTGCTGTTTTTGAAGGTATCGGTATTCCCCATACAGGACGTGGCGGACGGTGGTTTGGCCGCGGTTGTCGAGTTCGCGGTATTTTTCGATGAGGTCGTGCTCTTCGGGCGAGATGCGTTTGCGGGAGGCGGGCGGGTGCGTCGGGGAGGTGTCGTAGCCTGTCGTACATTCCGAGACGCTGGAGCCGATGCGTTCGTCATCGGGGGAGGATTCCGGCACGCTCGCCATCCCGAGAAGGTCGTCGGCCGAGACGTGGAAGAACAGCGCGATGGCGCGGATTTCAGCGTCGCGGGCTGGGCGCGTTCCTTTTTCGATGCGGTTCAGCACGCTCTGGTGCAGGTGGATGGCTTTTGCGAGCTCCCGCTGCTGCACGTCGCGCTCGATGCGCAAGTCGTAGATGCGGCGTCCGATGTTCGTTGGTTCTTGTAGCAAAAAAATCTTCCCTTTCAACAAATTTTCTATATTATAAAGCAGACAGAGCACAAATTGTCTTTTTTGCGCTTATGGAAAAGCAGAATCCTACGAATTGCTGAAACAAAAATTTGAAGTGCATGATGCAAAATGCCGCTTCATGAAAGTTTTGCTAAAATCACAAAACCACTTAAATTTTTGCGGAAACGTTCGATATAGAGGGTGGAAAGAGGAACAGAGCAGCTTGGCAGGCATGCAGTCTTGCTGTTCTGGCAATCTTCCGCTAAATGGCGAAACGGCGGTCACGGACGGCCGCTCGAAAAAATCTTTTATACACATCAGGGAGGAATTTATCATGTCTATGGTAGTCAAAAACAACATGTCGGCAATCTCCACGCTGAACACGCTGAACAAGAACTCTTCGGCACTCGCTTCGAGCCT
>ONJV01000168.1 GCA_900318215.1 uncultured Veillonellaceae bacterium | reverse complement strand
GGACCGGCTCGGAAAAAAGCAGTAAAAAAAACGGAACATGGAGACGCATCCGGGCTGCCCGGGTGCGTCTCTTACTTTACGGGCGCTTTGCCGGGGCGGAAGGCAGACATCATGTTCCCGGTCGGGGCAGAGAGGAGCGGAAGGATAAAAGATATGCTTCCTGACAGGATACGCCATTTCTATCCCTCCGCAAATGCAGTACAATAGCGGTAAGAGGAGGTGAGGTCCTATGGCTCTCTTTGCGCTGGGCGATCTGCATCTTGCTTTTCAGCGGCCGGATAAATCCATGGATGCCATGGGACCGGTCTGGGTCCGCCATGAAGAAAAAATCCTGAAAAACTGCCGGGAACTGGTCCGGCCGGAAGATACGCTGGTCCTTGTGGGGGATCATTCCTGGGGAAGGCGGCTGCCCCAGTGCGCAAAGGACATGGAGTTCATCATGTCACTCCCGGGCCGGAAAATCCTGATCCGGGGCAATCATGACAAGCGCAGCGAACAATATGAGGGCTGTTTCCATGAAGTTGCGGATTACAAGGACATGGTAGTCATGGCGGACGGCGTCAAATGCCGTCCTCGCGTAGCCGTCGGCGCCGATTTCCTGCGCCCAGCGCTCGGAGACGACGTCGCCGCCAACGAGCACGGCGACATGGTCGCGCATGTCCTGCTCGCTGAGCTGCTCGACGAGCGTGCGCTGCTCCGGCACCGTCGTCGTCATGAGCGCGAATCCGATGATGACGTCGGGCCGCCACTTGCGCGCCTCGGCGATGACCTGCTCGGTCGGCACGTTGCGCCCGAGGTCGAGGATGGCGAAGCCGCTCGCCCGCAGGATCGTGCCGACGAGGTTCTTCCCGATGTCGTGGATGTCGCCCTCGACGGTGTAGATCTCGACGCGCCCGTCCATGAGCGCATCGTGGATCTCGTCCTCGCGCCCCTCCGTGAGCGCGCCGATGGCCGTCTCGAACGCATCGGCCGCGACGAGCATCTGCGGGATGTAGAGCTCGCCCGTGTCATACGACCGGCTCAGGACATCGAGCGCCGGCAGCACGGCCTCCTGGAGCACGTCGAGGAGCGGCGTACCGTCCTTGCGCAGCTGCTGTGCCGCGCTGACGGCCGCATCGGTATCGAGCCCGAGCAGGGCATGCTGGAGCTTCTTCATTGCAGGCCTTGGCGCTGGCTTCTTTCCACTGGCATCACTGGCATCCTTCACGGCAATCACGCTCCTATGACATTCTGCGCTTCCAAAGAAATCCCTTCCTCATTCCTTCAGGCTTTCCTGCACAGCGCGCATCGTTTCTGCATCTGCACCGCGCAGGATGAGGCGCACGGTTTCGATGGAAATGTCTTTCTGATATTTCTGACGGACGCGCTCCGTGAGCTCGGCGAGCGTCCACTTCCCGATGTCGGGCGGCGGCTGGCAGCTCATGCGCAGGATCTCGAAGCGCTCTTCCTTGGAAAAGCATTCCGGGGCGCCGGGGCGCTGGAGGTCGGTGAGGCCGGCCATGCGCTCTTTTGCAAAGCGGTTGCGCCACTTGCGGCAGGTTTTTTCCGAGATGCCGAGCATCCGCCCGATCTCCGTGCACTCATGTCCCTCGGCCGAGAGCAGCACGATCTGCGAACGCAGATACAGGCGGCGCTCGACCTTCTGGCTCTTCACGTTGCGTCGGAGCGCCTCCGCCTCTTCCGGCGTCAGGACGATCTTCACGGCAGTTCGCGGCATGACAGGCACCTCATTTCCTTTCCTGGCTTTTCTGGGTGCCTTTAGTTTACCCTATTTTTTTGTTTTCGTCAAAGAGGACGCCGGCCGCAGCGACCTGGAGCTCGCAGGCCATCGCGGCGACGCCGAGCTCCAATGGATCGTGGATGATGTGCGCGCCATAGCGGGCGAGCGCTGCGTCCGTGACGCCGAGTGGGATGCCGGGCGCGGCGACGAGCGTCTCTTCGTCCATATCGGAGACGTCAATCGTGCCGCGCGCCGTCGTCGCCTCGAAATAGAGATTCGAAGCATCGAGCGCTTCCCTGAGGCTCCGGGCGACAGCGAAATGCGGGCGGTGCGAAAAAGGCGCCGTACGCGTCTCGTCCGTATCGTAGAGCACGAGGTCGGCACCGCAATCCCGGAGATACGCCGCAGCCGACCGGCCGACGATGCCGGCGCCGAGCACGGTGACGGTGCGGCCGCGCAGGTCGCCGGCCGCGAGCGCGAGTGCCGCTGCGAAGCCGCGCCCCGTCGCCGCGCTGTTCTCGACCGTCGCATGCGAAGTGAAATCGAGCATCGTGCAGGTGTCGTCATCCGCGAGGAACACCTGCCCGGCACCGCTTTCGACCGCTTCGACGAGGCCGGCGACATCCGGCCGCTGCGTCACAAAGGCATCCATGCCGAGAAACGCGAGAATGCCCCGCACGCTTTCCGAGAAGCCGCCGATGATGCCCTGCCCCGTCGTGACGGGCAGCACGGCGACGGGACGGCCTTGGAGCTGGCGTGCGAAACGGCGCGGGGCGCTGGCGGCGCAGAGCGCGATGTCACGGAGCCCGGCGCCCGTCTGGCGGCGGAGTTCCGCATCGTGGCGCACGAGGCGCGCTTCAATGCCGGCGATGTCTTCTTCTCTGAGTCTCGTCATGATGATTCCTCCTCATATGTTCATTCAGTTCATCCAGTTCTTTTGAAAACGGCTGCTCTTGCAGCTCTCTTCAGGTATCAGGAAATGTCTTCCATCGTATCGCGAAGGTCGTCCTGGCCGCCGCCAAACGCGAGGTGTTCGTCGGCGCAGATGCGCGCGATGACCTGCCGCTGCTTTTCCCAGGCGGCAGCCCGCGTCGGCGCCGTGAGGATGAGCGTCGCGACCCAGTCGCTGCGGCCCGGCTCGTACGTCGTGAGCGCTTCATCGGCACCATAGAAATCATGGATGGCGTGGAGCGGGCCGCGCCCGCCCATGATGTGCTCGCCCGCAAAGAGCAGCCGGCCGTCCTTTGCCTCGATGTGCTCGTAGATGACGCCGCGCTCCGGCCAGTTCGACGGCTGACAGAGGCTCTCGCCTGGCGCGCCTGCTGCATAGACAGCGGGCGCGACGACGCCCGTCTCCTGATAGACAGCCGTGAGCGTCTGGCTCGGGATGCGCGCATCGATCTCGAGCACGTAGAGCACGCCGCCCGAGAGGATGCATTCGACATCCATGATGCCCTCGAGATCGACGGCGGCGGCGAGGTCGGCGGCGTACTGCGCGAAACGCTCCTGCAGCTCCGGCGCGAGGCGCGACGGGCAGACGACGCGCTTGCAGTCATATCCTTCGTCCATGACGAGATCCGTCACGGCAAACGTCCGCGCGCGGCCGCCGCGTCGGATGACCTCGATGGAGTACGACGGTCCCGCCACGTATTCCTGCACGACGCAGTCCATGATGTCGTGCGCCTGCCGATAGGCGACGAGGTCGCCGGGCGTCTCGAGCACCGTCACGCCCTCGCTGCCGCTGCGTCCGGACGGCTTCGCGATGAGCGGGAAATCGCCGTCCGGATAATAGCGCGGCGCGGGGATGCCGATGCGGTGGAACATCGCATCGGAGCGGAGCTTTGACGAGCTCACGCGATACGCGCCGAGCGAAAACATCAGGCGCGGCCGCCTGCCGTCCGCCCCCGCAACGGCTTTCGCCACCCGGTCGATGGCTTCGAGCACGGGCAGTTTCTCGAGCGCGGGGATGATGAAATCCGCATCCGCCATCACGCGCTGGAGAAATGCTTCGTCCAGGAGGTCGCCGCAGAGAAACGTATCGGCGAGCTCGCGCGCCGCGCATGCGGGATTACGGTCAACGAGCGTGACCGTATAGCCCGCGCGTTTCATGAGATACGCGGCATCGACGCCCTGCAGCTTGCCGCCGAGCACGAGCGCGCGCGGCGGGGAGGTCGCTGCCCCTGGGCGGGCTTCCCCCGCCCCCTCTGTTCCACCCTTCGCCTGTTTCATGCCGACGCCTCCTCATGCGCATGGGTCTGCGCGCCCTCCCGCGCCTGCACCCATGCTGCATAGGCCGCAGGCTCTGCGAGGTGCAGCCCCATGGCTTCGAGGCGCGGACGCACGCCCGCGACCGTGCGGCGGCCGTCGCCGATGTCCATCTCGCTCTGCGCAACACCCGCGAGGCCGGCATCCGGCGGGATGATGGACGTCACGACATTCGCGCCAGCCTCGATGCGCGATTCGAGGCCATCTGCGCCCTCGACATCGAGCGACGCGGGGATGAGGCGGTCCGGCATCAGCAGGCGCATGACGGCGATGAGGTTGCGCTCGCGGCGGCTGTCCTGCGGCACGAGACCGCCAAGCGGCGTGCCGGCCTGCGGCACGAACGTCATGACGCGCACCTGCGAGGCGTCGAGCGCTGCCATCGCGCGCAGAGAATGCACGAGATCGTCCGCCGTCTCACCGAGGCCGGTCATGAGCCCTTCCTCGACGAGCAGCCCTGCGCGCGCCGCCGCGCATTTCGCCTTCCAGCGCACGTCGTACGGCTGGCCTTCGCGCAGTTTCTCGTACAGGCGGCGCGTGTGCGTCTCCTGATAGAGCGCGTACCAGTCCGCTCCGGCCGCCCGCAGGCGCGGCAGCAGCTCTGCGGGCACGACGCCTGGCGAGATCATGACGGGGAGCTGCGTCGCCTCCTTTACGGCGGAGACGAGGTGGACGAGGCGCGCATAGCCCGCTTCGCCTGACGAGAGGAAATACGGATCCTCGCCCATCGTGAGGTCGATGAGATGGACGCCCGATTCCTTCAGCGCGACGGCAGCGCGAACGGTTTCCTCTTCCGTTCGGCGGTAGCGCATGCTTTCGGGATTGGCCTTGCGGAAATAGCAGAAGCGGCAGGCATTCCGGCAATACGTCGAAAAATAGACAAAGCCGTACGCGAAGATGTCTTTGCCGAATTCCCGCTCGCGCACGCGCCGTGCCGCGCGGAACAGTTCCTCGCGTGCCGACGCGTCCGTGAGATCGACGAGCGTGCGCAGCTGCGCATCCGTGACGCTGCCCGTCGCTTCCCAAGCGGCGAGGATGGCGCGGACATCACTTCTATGTGCATATGTCATGATCGTTCCTCCTGTGTTCTCGTTTTTTCTCTCTGACCTGATGCCGTCATGAAAGGTTCAGCCGGACGCCGTCAAGGAAGGTGAGGCTGCGGCTGTAGCTCTTCACATGATGGCCGCCCTCCCGCAGCATCGCGAGGCGCTCAAGGCCGAAGCCGAGACCGACCCACGACGTGTGGATGCCCCAGGCGTCATCGAGCGGGTGCGGGCCGAACGCGCACGACGCGGCCTCGAC
>ONJV01000157.1 GCA_900318215.1 uncultured Veillonellaceae bacterium | reverse complement strand
AGTCCGCGACATAGAGCCGCACGAAATAGCCGGGAGTCGAAGGATCGAGCCGCGAGTCGTACTCGTACCCGTAGACCGTGAGCGCGTGCGAGTTCCACCCGACGCCGTCGCTCGGGCGAAAATGCGCGACTGAAAGTCCGACCCCGGCGCCGTTGCGCAATTGCGTCGCCATTTCCAGCATGGAATTATGCGAAGATCGGTACGCGTTGTAATCGCTCGTTACGTACTGAGAGACCGACTCGCCAAAGGACGCTAAGTCGGACGCGTAATATCCGCCTGGCGTCTTCGCCTCGTCGCTATAGTATTCGTTATTGAGCAGCCAACTGATCGCGCAACGCATATCGCGCCCCTCGTTCGGGAAATTCGCGCCGAATTGACTGTGAAACAGATCCTCTTCGTCCGATAGACCGTCAAGCCGCCCCCAGCCGGTCGACCACAGCATATTCGACGCCGAAGCCGAACGTGCCCGACGCGCCCATGACGGGCGTCGCGAGGTGCAGGCCGCAGAATTCCGTTGCCAGTCGTTCCTTGTTCATGCAAATACCTCCTCTGCCGGAAACACGGGGCCGTCGACACAGACCTTCTTGCGCGTGCCCGCCGTCGTCTCGAACGTGCAGCCGAGGCAGACGCCGATGCCGCAGGCCATGCGCTTCTCGAGCGAGACCTCGCAGGGGAGTCCGCTTTCGCGTGCGAGTCCTGCGATGCCCTTCATCATGATCGTCGGGCCGCAGGTCACGACGCTCGCGGGCTGCTCTTTTTCGAGCACGTCGGGCAGCAGCGTCGTCGTGAAGCCTTTCGTGCCAAACGAGCCATCATCCGTCGTCACGTAGATTTTCTCAGTCAAGGGCGCGAGCAAGTCCTTCCAGAAGATTTCCTTTTCATTCCGGCCGCCGATCAGGAACAGCGGCTTTTCTGGCAGGCTCTTCGCGAGAAAGATCAGCGGCGCGATGCCGAGGCCGCCGCCGACGAGCAGCTGCCGTCCTTCGCGCAGCGTGAAGCCGTGACCGATCGGCCCCTCGACGCTCAGGAGCTCGCCCTGCTTCATCTTCGCAAACGCCTTCGTGCCGCGTCCGACGAGGCGGTAGATGATCGTGATCGTACCCGCGGCCGGGTCGGCGTCCGCGATGCCGAACGGACGACGCAGGAACGTTGCCTGATCGTCCGGCTTCATGACCATGACGAACTGTCCCGGCTGCGCCTCGATGGCAAGCAGCTGCGCATGGAGCACCATGCGATAGATGCCATCGGCAATCGGCACGTTTTCCAGCACGGGCGCTTCGATGACGTGTTTCTTCATTTTCTTTCTCCCTACTCTACGCTCTCACAAAAAGAACCGCTGCATTTTTGCAACGGTTCCATTTTATCATGATTACTTGAATTCGACAAACTCGCCGACGCTGCCCTTGATCATCGGCTCGACGAAGCTCCTGTGCACCTTCATGACGATGACATGTGGCTGCGTCGCATCGGCCATCGCGTCGGCAAACGCGACGGCAAAGCCTTCCTGCGTATCGACGGTCTCGGCGTGGATGCCGAAGCTCTCGGCGTATTTCGCGTAATCCATCGGATAGTCGAACTCGCAGGCGATGTAGCGCTCGTCGTAGTTGACTTTCTGCAGCTGGCGGATCATGCCGAGACTCGTGTTGTTCACAATAATCGAGATGATGGGCAGATGCAGGCGCGCAATCGTATAATATTCGTTACCCGTCATCTTGATGCCGCCATCGCCTGCGACATGCACGACGCGGCGCGCATCGCCATAGTAAAGCTGCGCACCCATCGCGGCGGGCAGGCCGAAGCCCATCGTGCCGAGGCCGCCCGAGGTCAGCCACGTGCGCGGTTCCTCGATGGCGAGGTGGAGCGCCGCCCACATCTGATGCTGGCCGACATCCGTCGCAAACGCATACGGTTTGCCTGCCGTCGCTTTCGCGACGCTGTGCATGGCCCACGGCACGGTCAGGCGGTTGACCTGGTAGTCGTAGTCATACGTGTCTTCCCACGCATGGATCTTCGCCCACCAGTCCGCGCGGCTGCTCGTCGGCTCGCGCTTCATGAGCAAAGCGAGAATCGTCTTCATGTCGCCCGCGAGGCCGAGCGAATGCGCGACGTTCTTGTCGATCTCGGCCGGGTCGATGTCGATGTGGATGAACTTCGTGCCCTCGGTATACTTGTCAAGATTGCCCGTCTGGCGGTCGCCGAAGCGGCTGCCGATTGCGATGACGAGGTCGGCATCGTTGATGGCATAGTTCGCAGCCTTCTTGCCGTGCATGCCCGCAAAGCCGAGCGACTGCGGATGCGAACGCGGAATCGCGCCGAGCCCCATCAGCGTGTGGACGACGGGCAGATGGTAGCGCTCGATGAACGCCTGCACCTCTTCCGACGCGCCCGCCGAGATGACGCCGCCGCCAACGATGACGACGGGCTGCTTCGCTTCGGCAATCTCGCGCTCGGCCTCGGCGACGCAGATGAGGAAGTCGGCGTCGGGCTGGCCCGGCTTCTTGACCTTTGGTGTTTCCGGCGTGTACTCGACTTCTTCAAAGAACAGGTCGCGCGGCACATCGACGAGCACGGGGCCCGGACGGCCATGGCGCGCGATGGCAAATGCCGCGCGCACGGTCGGCACGAGCTCTTCGGCGCTCTTGACCTTGTAGTTGTGCTTCGTGACCGGCATCGTGACGTCGAGGATGTCCGTCTCCTGAAAGGCATCGCGGCCGAGCGAGGCCGTATCGACCTGCCCCGTGATGGCGACGATGGGGATGGAATCCATAAACGCCGTCCCAAGGCCCGTGACGAGGTTCGTCGCGCCAGGACCCGAAGTCGCGATGCAGACGCCGACCTTGCCCGAAGCGCGCGCGTAGCCATCGGCCGCATGCGCAGCATTCTGCTCGTGCGTCACGAGAATCTGGCGGAGGTCTTTCGCATCATAGAGCGCATTGTAGAGCGGCAGAATCATGCCGCCAGGATAACCGAAAATGGTGTCAACGCCCTGTTCGCGCAGACACGCGAGGACTGCCTGTGCTCCCTTCATCGCAGTCATTCACACCTTTCTTTTCAAAATCGGAGGGGTTTCCTGTTTTCAGACGCGCTCGCAGATGACATCGGCCATCTCGTCCGTCGTGACTTTCTTGAAGCCTTCCTTATAAAGGTCGGCCGTGCGATAGCCGTCATTGAGCGCCTTGTCCACCGCCGCCTCGACGGCGTCGGCCGCTGCCTCTTCGTGCAGGCTGTAGCGCAGCAGCATCGCCGCCGACAGCACCGTGCCCATCGGGTTTGCGATGCCCTTGCCCGCGATGTCGGGCGCGCTGCCATGAATCGGCTCGTAGAGGCTCGTGTCCGTGCCGATGGACGCCGACGGCAGCATGCCGATGGAACCGCCGACAACGGCCGCCTCATCCGAAAGGATGTCACCAAACAGGTTGCCCGTCACGATGACGTCGAACTGCGCAGGCTTGATGGCAAGCTGCATGGCGCAGTTGTCCACATAGAGATTGTTGAGCTCGATATTGGGATACTTTTTCGCCACTTCGGCTGTCGTGCGGCGCCAGAGGCGCGACGTCGCGAGCACATTCGCCTTGTCGACGGACGTGACCTTGCCGCGGCGCAGCTTCGCCGTCTCGAACGCGAGCTTCGTGATGCGCTCGACTTCCGGCACGGAATAGTTTTCGAGGTCCCAGGCGCGCTCGGCACCGTCATGCTGCTCGGACTCGCACTTGTCGCCGAAGTAGATGCCACCGATGAGCTCGCGCACGATGACGAGATCAACACCTTTCGCGAGTTCCGGCTTCAGCGGCGAATACTCGACGAGCGCATCCGCGACCTTGACGGGGCGCAGGTTCGCATAGAGGCCGAGCTGCTTGCGCAGGCCGAGGATGGCCTTTTCCGGGCGCAGGGCAGGATCGACATTGTCCCACTTGTCGCCGCCGACCGCGCCGAACAGCACGCCGTCCGACGATTTGCAGGCCGCGACCGTATCATCGGGCAGCGGCGTGCCGAACTTGTCATAGGCCGTGCCGCCCGCGTCCTTGTACGTGAACGAGAGGCCGAGACTGAACTTTTCATCTGCTTTCTTCAAAACCTTGACGGCCGCATCCGTGATTTCCTTGCCGATGCCGTCGCCGGGAATGACCGTAATTTGATATGCCATAATGCCCTCCGCTCATTTTTTCGTCTGCGGCTTCACATACTCCACGAGGCCGCCCGCTTTCGCGATGTCCTGGATGAAGCCCGGCAGCGGATGCGCCTGGAACGTGTCGCCCGTCGTGAGGTCATGGATGACGCCCGTCGAGACATCGACGGAAAGCTCGTCGCCTGCATGGATTTTCTCGACATCCGCGCCGATTTCGAGCAGCGGCAGGCCGATGTTGATGCCGTTGCGGTAGAAGATGCGCGCGAAGCTCGCAGCAATCACGACCGGCACGCCCGAGGCCTTGATGGCGACCGGTGCGTGCTCGCGCGACGAGCCGCAGCCGAAGTTCTTGCCGCCGACCATGATGTCGCCGTCTTTGACGTTTTTCGCGAACGTCTCGTCGATGTCGACCATGCAGTGGCTCGCGAGCTCCTTCGGATCGAACGTATTGAGATAGCGCGCCGGGATGATGACATCCGTATCGATGTTGTCGCCGTAGCGCCAGACTTTTCCCTTCAGTTCCGCCATTTATTTTACCTCCTTCGGCTCGGCGATGCGGCCGAGGATCGCGCTTGCGGCCGCCGTTTGCGGGCCTGCGAGATAGACTTCGCTCGTGACGTCGCCCATGCGGCCGCGGAAATTACGGTTCGTCGTCGAGACGCAGCGCTCGCCGGCCGTCATGATGCCCATGTAGCCGCCGAGGCACGGACCGCACGTCGGGCACGAGACGACGCAGTGCGCGTCGATGAACGTGTCGATGTAGCCACGATGCATGGCTTCCTTGTAAATGGCCTGGCTGCCCGGAATCACGATGCAGCGTACATCGGGATGGACTTCATGTCCCTTGAAGATATTCGCGGCGATTTCGAGGTCTTCGAGACGTCCGTTCGTGCAGGAACCGATGACGACCTGGTCGATCTTGATAGGCTCTTTGATGGCAGACACAGGCTTCGTGTTGCCCGGCAGATGCGGGAACGCCACGACCGGCGTGAGCTTCGAGAGGTCGATTTCAACCGTCTGGCAGTACTTCGCATCCGCATCGGCAGCGACCGGCTCGTATGGCTTTTTCACGCGGCCCTTGACATACGCCTCCGTGATGTCGTCATACGGGAAGATGCCGTTCTTGCCACCTGCCTCGATGGCCATATTCGCGATGGTCAGGCGGTCCGTCATCGTGAGCTCATGCACGCCCTCGCCCGTGAATTCGAGTGACTTGTAGAGCGCGCCATCGACGCCGATCATGCCGATGAGCGTCAGAATGACATCCTTGCCCGTGATATCTGCGGGCTTCTTGCCCGTCAGATGCACCTCGATAGCTTCCGGCACCTTGAACCAGGCCTTGCCCGTCGCCATCGCCATGCCGAGGTCCGTCGAGCCGACGCCCGTCGAGAAGCCGTTGACGGCGCCATATGTGCAGGT
>ONJV01000156.1 GCA_900318215.1 uncultured Veillonellaceae bacterium | reverse complement strand
GTTTTCATACGACTCGCGCATCTCGTCGCTGTCCGTCTCATGGTAGCGGCGTTCGAGCAGCGGCAGAACGCCCTCAAACGGCACGTTGTATTCCTTGTACTCACCGAACATATTCGTGTAGTGGAAACGGAACCGTTCCTCACCCGAGCCGTGCAGCAGCATGGTCTGCGTCGTCTTGTCGAGCTCGTTCCACGGCGTCTCCGTCGTATAGCCGCGCGCCGCGAGCAATGACGTCATGACGCACATCGCATACGAATGCGGATTCTTCGAAAGCGGCGCAAAGACGCCCGCGCCGACAGACAACGCCGGGTCGGGCAGCACGAGCGCTTCGTCAAACTCCATGTGGCTGCCGAGGCCCGTGCAGACGGGGCAGGCACCATATGGGTTGTTGAACGAGAACATGCGCGGCGTGATTTCCGGCAGGCTGATGCCGCAGTCGACGCAGGCAAAATTCTCGCTGAACATCAGGAGCTCGCCATCGACAATCTGCACGTAGACGACGCCCTCGCCGAGCTTCAGCGCCGTCTCGAGCGAATCGGCAAGGCGCTGCTCCATGCCTTCGCGCACGATCAGGCGGTCGACGACGACCTCAATCGTGTGCTTCTTGTTCTTTTCGAGCTGGATGGTATCGTTGACGTCGTAGACCTCGCCGTCGATGCGCACGCGCACATAGCCTTCGTGACGGATGTGCTCGAGGATTTTCTTGTGCTCGCCCTTCTTGCCGCGGACGACCTGCGCCATCAGCAACAGCTTCGTGCGCTCTGGCAGCGCCGTAATCTGGTCGACCATCTGATCAACGCTCTGCTGCGTGATGGGCTTGCCGCATTTCGGGCAGTGCGGATGGCCTGTGCGCGCGAACAGCAGGCGCAAGTAATCATAGATTTCCGTGACCGTACCGACCGTCGAGCGCGGGTTGTGGCTCGTCGTCTTCTGGTCGATGGAGATGGCTGGTGACAGGCCCTCGATGTTGTCGACGTCCGGCTTGTCCATCTGGCCGAGGAACTGCCGCGCATACGACGACAGCGATTCGACATAGCGCCGCTGTCCTTCGGCATAAATCGTATCGAATGCCAGCGACGACTTGCCCGAGCCCGAGAGGCCCGTCACGACGACGAGCTTGTCGCGCGGGATTTCGAGATTGATATTTTTGAGGTTATGGGCGCGCGCACCCTTGATTTTGATGACGTTGTTTTCCGACATGGGTTATCCTTTCTTTGCCGCCCGCGGCCGATGTGCTGCTTTTACCGTCCGTGCCGGTTTGACCGTTTTTTCGGCCGACGCGCCCGGCAGCGTGCCATCGAGCTCGAGAATCATGTCACGGAGTTCGGCGGCTTTTTCAAATTCCAGCGCACGTGACGCCTGCTGCATCTCGCGTGTCAGCGTCTTGATGAGGTTGTCCTTGTCCTTCTTCGTGAGCTTGCGCTTCTTCTTGCCGCCCTCTGTGCCATACGTCGCCTTCGTCTCCGCGACAAGCGTCGTCTCAATGAGCGGCTTGATGGGCTTGACGATGGTCTTCGGCGTGATGCTGTGCTCCTTGTTGTAATCCTGCTGGATCGTGCGGCGGCGCTGCGTCTCGTCAATCGCGCGCTGCATGGAGTCCGTGATGCGGTCGGCGTACATGATGACATGGCCGTTCGCATTTCGCGCGGCGCGGCCGATAATCTGGATCAGCGACGTGTCCGAGCGCAAGAAGCCTTCCTTGTCCGCGTCGAGAATTGCAATCAGAGAGACCTCCGGCATGTCGAGACCCTCGCGCAAAAGGTTGATGCCCACGAGCACGTCAAACTCGCCCGCGCGCAGGTCATGGATGATTTCCGCGCGCTCGATCGTCGCGATGTCGGAATGAAGGTAGCGCACACGGATGCCGACTTCTTTGAGATAGTCCGTCAGATGCTCGGCCATCTTCTTCGTCAACGTCGTCACGAGCACGCGCTCGTTCTTTTCGATGCGCTTCTTGATTTCGCCGAGCAGGTCGTCAATCTGCCCATCGAGCGGCCGCACCTCGATTTCCGGGTCAAGGAGCCCTGTCGGGCGGATAATCTGCTGCGCGACCTGCTGCGCATGTTCGAGCTCATACTTGCCCGGCGTTGCCGAGACGAAGATGATCTGGTTGATGCGCGCGGCAAATTCTTCAAATGTCAATGGGCGGTTGTCGAACGCTGACGGCAGGCGGAAGCCATTCTCGACGAGCGAGACCTTGCGGCTGCGGTCGCCAGCGTACATCGCGTGCAGCTGCGGCAATGTGACATGGCTCTCGTCCATGACAATCAGGAAATCTTCGGGGAAATAATCGAGCAGCGTATACGGCGCCTCGCCCGCCTTGCGATGCGTAAGATGACGCGAATAGTTCTCGATGCCCGAACAGTAGCCGACTTCTTCCATCATTTCGAGATCGTAGTTCGTGCGCTGTTCGAGCCGCTGTGCTTCGAGCATCTTGCCATCGCCGCGCAGTTTCGCAAGCTGCTGCTCGAGTTCTTCTCGAATCGTCTGCTGCGCGATTTTCATATCATCCTGCGCCGTGACATAATGCGAGGCCGGAAAAATCATCGAGTGCGTGCGCTCGCCGTAGATTTCACCCGTTGTCGTGTCGAACTCGAGGATGCGGTCAATCTCGTCGCCGAACATCTCAATGCGCACGGCGCGGCTGTTGTAGCCCGCCGGAAACACTTCGATGACATCGCCGCGCACGCGGAACTTGCCGCGCTCGAACGCGATGTCGTTGCGCTCATAGCGGATGGAGACGAGCTTTCGGAGAATCGCATCGCGCTCGACCGTCTGCCCCTTGTGCAGCGACACGACCATTTCATGATAGCTTTCCGGCGAGCCGAGGCCATAGATGCACGAGACCGACGCGACGATGATGCAGTCGCGCCGCTCGAACAGCGAGCACGTCGCACTGTGGCGCAACTCGTCGATTTCGTCGTTGATGGATGCATCCTTTTCGATATAGGTATCCGTCGAAGCGATGTAGGCCTCGGGCTGGTAAAAATCATAGTAGCTCACGAAATAGCCGACATAGTTGTGCGGGAAGAACGTCTTGAACTCGCTCGCGAGCTGCGCGGCCAGCGTCTTGTTGTGCGCGATGACGAGCGTCGGCTTCTGCACCTTCTCGATGACCTTCGCAATCGTGTACGTCTTGCCCGTGCCCGTCGCGCCGAGGAGCACCTGCGCCTCCTGCCCCGCCTCGACACCCGCCGCGAGCTCCTCGATGGCCTGCGGCTGGTCGCCCATGGGTTCAAAAGGAGCAACGACCGTGAACGGCCGCTGCTCGTCGAACTGCGTCGTATTGAGTTTTGGAACCATCGCCATAACGCGTCCTCCTGATGTTTCCGTTTCCTGTCTTGCAAAAATTTCCTTTATTATACTCCATGCATGCCTGTTTTGTGAAGGTATCGCGCATGTTCTTTCCATATGGTAGAATAAAGGCAATCATTTTGCAAAAGAAAGGAACACTCTGTCCATCGATGAACGCAAAAAAGAAAACAACTCGCCCCTCCATCGCCGTCCCGCATGAGGATGCCCTGCTCCAGCTCAAAACGCCGCTGCTCGCCTGGTATCCAACCGTCGCGCGCGTGCTGCCGTGGCGCGAAGAGCCGACGCCGTACCGCGTCTGGATTTCGGAAATCATGCTGCAACAGACGCGTGTCGCGGCCGTGCTGCCGTATTTCGAGCGCTTCCTCAAGACGCTCCCCGACATCGCCGCACTCGCATCCTGCCCTGACGACGAGCTCATGAAGCTCTGGCAGGGGCTCGGATACTACAGCCGCGCGCGCAATCTCAAGAAGGCCGCCCAGGTCATCGTGGCGGAATACGGCGGCGTCATGCCGCTCGACTTCGAGACGCTGCTGAAGCTCCCGGGCATCGGGCGCTACACGGCAGGAGCCATCAGCTCGATTGCGGGCCACCATCCAGCGCCCGCCGTCGATGGCAACGTGCTGCGCGTCGTGACGCGGCTCACGCTCTTCGATGGCGACGTGCTCAAGGACGTGACGAAACGCGCTGTCGAAAATGCGCTGCGGCCGATTTACGAGGAAGGCCCTGTCTCAGCGACGCTGAATCAGGCGCTCATGGAGCTCGGCGCGACGGTCTGCGTGCCAAATGGTGCCCCGCACTGCGACGCCTGCCCGCTCGCCGCGTTCTGCCTTGCCTGCAAGGAAGATTGCACCGCCGATTTTCCGAAGAAAGCCGCAAAAAAAGCGCGGCGCATCGAGCAGATGACCGTGCTGCGCCTCATCGACGAAGAAACCGGCCGCCTCGCGCTGCGCCAGAGGCCGAAGAAGGGACTGCTCGCGGGCCTCTACGAACTTCCGCATCTGCCGGGCCACTGCAAAGCCGCCGATGTGCGCCGTGCACTTTTCGACGCCGACTATCCCGTCCATCATGTCCGCCGCCTCGCGCCCGCCCGCCACGTTTTCAGCCATGTCGAATGGGACATGATCGCCTACGAAGTCACGCTCGCGCCAGCGACGGGCGTCGCAGAACATGGCGATGCGCTTCTCTGGGCGACGCCTGCGGAGCTTTCGAGCACTTACAGCATCCCGTCGGCCTTCCAATATTTTCTCCCAAATCATGCATAAAATCTATCCAAAATCCATTTGACGGCAGGGATTTCGGAATAATGAGAGAATATAAAAAGAGATAGGAAAAACGGGGCTTTTGGGAAATCGCCCATTGTAAAAGAATTGTCATCAATCAAAGGATGTGAAGAAAAGATGTTCTCCATTTTTTCAAAGAAGAGACAGCCACTCGTCATGAAGCGCGCAGAGGCTGCTCCGACGCCGACAGCTCCCGCACCGCAGGCCAGCACGAAGAAAGACATCACCGTCTCCTACCTCGGCTCGGGCGAACTCGACACGGCCCGCGTCAAGCAGGCAACGGACGTGGCTGATGGCGCCGCGCTCGTGCTCGGCTTCATCTCGCCCGACCTCTCGCTTGACACAGTCGCCTCGAAAATCAAGCCCGCACTGCCCGCGAACGCAAAGCTCATCCTGCTCACGACGGCGGGCGAGCTCTGCCATACCGCCAAACGCCCGCTCTATCAGGAAGCGAGCGATACCGACGGCCGCAGCATGGTGCTGCTCGAAACGTTCTCGCGCCGCATGATTGAGGATGTCTATACGATGAGCATCCCCCTGCCGAACGACGACCTGCGTGAAGGCCGCGTCGAGATGAGCGTCGCCGAGCGCACGGAAGGCACGGAAGTCATCGCCTCCGAAATCCGCAAGCACAAGCCGCCGTTCCGCATCAGCGTGAACCACACGTTCGCACTCATCTACGTTGACGGCCTCTCGAACTGCGAGACGTTCGTGCTGCAGGGCCTCTATGAATCCGGCCTCTTCCCCTGCCCGTTCATCGGCGGCAGCGCAGGCGGCAAGCTCGATTTCCAGCACACGTACATCTACGACGGCGAGCAAACGGTCGAGAACCAGGCCGTTGTCACGGTCGTGCGCCTCACGCATGACTACCGCTATGGCATCCTCAAGACGCAGGCCGTCGAGCGCACGGGCACGTCGTTCCACATCCTCGGCGCGAACACGGCGCTGCGCTACATCCGCACGGTCGAAGGCTCGGACGGCCAGCCAATCTCCTTCATCACCGCGCTCAAGAACGAGCTCGGCGCCTCGACGACGGCCGAACTCGAGGAAAAGCTCAAGGACTACACGTTCGCAACCGATGTTGCAGGCGCGAACTTTATCCGCACGATTTCGGACATCGACGAGGCCAATGACCGCGTCAACTTCTTCTGCGACGTCGTCACGGGCGAAACGCTCTACCTGCTGCGCCGCACGCCGCTCGCGAGCACGCTCTCGCCTGCGGTTTCCAAATTCAGCCAAGAAAAGCCTGAGCCCATCGGCGGCATCCTCAACGACTGCATCCTGCGCCGCCTCGGCTACCCGAACGAAATCCCGAGCCTCTCGGCGTTCCAGAACGTCCCCATCGCCGGCTTCTCGAGCTTTGGCGAAGTTGCTGGCCTGCACGTCAATGAGACGCTGACGGCCATCATGTTCTATCATACGCCGCATGGGACAACCTTCCGCGATGCTTACATTGACGAATTCGCAAGCCATTACGCGAACTGCCGCGCGTTCTTCCTCCAGCGCGTCATCCACCGCCAGGAGCACGCGGAAAAGCTCAAAGATACGCTGATTGCGATGTTCCAGGACTACCAGGCAAAGATGCCTTCCATCGTCCGGACGATTCGCGCGATGTCGGACGACGTCAGGGTCATCAAGGACTCCATCCAGCAGGTCTCGTCCGGCGTCGACGAACAGGGCGAGCTCTTCACCCAGCTCATCAACCGCAATCACGAAATCACGCCGAAGCTCGACATGCTCTCGAAGAGCACGCAGAAAATCGACGGCGTCATGAAGATGATCAACGAGATTGCCGCTCAGACAAACCTCCTCGCACTCAACGCCGCCATCGAGGCCGCGCGCGCAGGCGAAGCCGGCCGCGGGTTCTCCGTCGTCGCACAGGAAGTCCGCAAGCTCTCCGAAAACACGCAGACGAGCCTCCAGACATCTGACGAAGCCATCCAGGTGCTCCTGCGCGACGTCAAGGAAATCGACGGCATCCTCGCCGCCAACCAGACGTTCGAAGACAAGGTCAGCGACTTCGACGAGAACTTCAAAGGCCAGATGACCGACCTCCACAAGACCCTCTCCGAAGGCATCCGTCACATCCAGAACTCGACCGACTCCATCCAGTCCCTCGAACGCATCAACGAAGCAGCAGCAGGCCAGCTCGAACACATCACGAAGACCATCAAGAACATCGAGATGGGAATCTAAAGATAGCCCTTGGCGCTTTGCTTTGCATAAGCGACCGCTAGGCGCTAAAGCGCCAAGCGTCTGCTTAAGCGCTTAGGGATATTTTTGCCATTTGCCGTCAGGCAAATAGTATCTACTACCAAAAATGACCGCAGATGCGACTCACACATCGCATCTGCGGTCATTTTTTATGCCATCAATGAAACACGAGCAGCAAGAGATACATCACGAGCCCGATACCAGCGCCGACGATGGAGCCGTTCATGCGAATCCAGAGCAGGTCGGGCTCGACTTTGTCGTAGACGAGGTGGTTGAGCTGCTCATCCGTCAGGCGGCCGAGGACGCTTTCGACGATGACGCCGACGAGCGTCTGCGCGTGGAGTGCCGAGCGCGCGATGAGGTCGTAGAGGAAATGGCCGACGGTATGGCGGAGCTCTTCGTCCGTCTCCATCAGCGCGATTGCGCGGTCGTACTCAGCTTCGAGAATCTCGGCGAGGCGCGAGTGCAGCATCGGCAGGTGCTCTTCGAGCGGGTCGACGGCGCGCGCCTGGTCGGCGGCAAAATGCTCGCGCAGGTGCTCGATGGCCGAGAGCGCGACGTCCTCGATCGGCAACTCGCCCTCGATGCTGTTCTTGAGCTTGTGCATCATGAGGTGGAACTCTGCGTCACTGTTCAGCACGGCTGCCTGCTCGTAGATGAGTTCGAGCACTTTTTCCTGAAGCGGCGAGCCCTCTTCGCCGAGCTCGTCTGCCATCGCGAGCAGCTGGCGCTGGATGATGGCAGCGGCCTCTTCGAGATCGACGAGGCCGAGCGCTTCGGCGAGCCCCGCCATGAAGAGACCGAGCGTGCCGCCCGCGCGCTCTTTTTCGTACGCCTCGAGCATGTGGAAGAAAGCCGTCCGTGTCTCGTCTGCTTCGATGCGTGGCCGCAGCTGCGCGGCGAGGCGCGCGAGCGCTGCATGGTCGCGGCCGCTCTCCTGCAGCCAGCGGCCGATGCCCGCAAAGAACGCTTCCGGCTCGATGTCTCCGACTACCTCTCGCACCTGCGCGGCGATGGCCTCCGCTTGCGCCTGGGCGTCCTGCCGCAGCAGGAAGTCGCGCATGTAATGAAGCATCTGATGTGTCAGACGTTCCTTCGTCTCTGGCGCTCTGAGCCACGACAGCAGCATCGGCAGCAGGTGGAGCCGTTCGAGATGACGGAAGATCTTGCGGCGCGAGAAGAATTCCTTCTGCACCATCGTCACGGACGCTTTGACAAACGCCGCACGGCGGCGCGGCAGGATGGCCGTGTGGTACGGAAAGCCCAGGGGCTTCCGAAAGAGCGCCGTGACGGCGAACCAGTCGGCGATGCCGCCGACGAGCGCGGCCTCAGCACAGAACAGGAAGCCTTCGGCAACGCGGTTGCCTGGGCAGTAGAGATGCGTCGCGAGCGCCATCAGGAACGCCGCGAAAGCCGCGAGCAACGTCTTGTCAGCTTTGTTCCAGTCTTTCCAAATGAATGACATCAGCCCCACATCCTTTCCGCGAACTCGACGAGGATGTAGAGTCCCATGCCGACAAGCGAGCCGATGACGGCGCCATTAATGCGGATCATCTGCAGGTCATCCTGCACCTTGGCCTCGGCGAACGTCACGAGATCGTCATCCGACATCTCGTCGAGGCGCTCGTGAATCAGGCCAGGGATGGCATCGTGATGCTTGCGGAGCTCGTCTTCGAGGAAGTCCTTGACGAGCTTGTCAAAGCGCCGCTGCCACGGCGCCGACTGCTCGAATTCGCCGATTTTTCGGTCGACGAAGCGGTCGAGCGCGTCCATCCAGAACGGATGCGCGCCCTTGACATGCTGCTCGAGCCAGGAGGCGAGGAGCGGGCGCAGGTCGATGCTCTGCAAAAGCTCCTCTTTCCATGCAGCGAGTGCCGCCAGCAGCGTCTCGTCATGGCTCAGGGAAATCAGCAGTGTCTCGAAGTCCGCCTTGCACGAAGCATACGCCTCCGTCTCGCCATCCGAAAGCTCGCGCACCTTGCGGCTGAGGCGCTCGCAGAGAACTTCCGCCATGCGCTCATCCGTGAGGCCGAGCGTCGAAAGCACGAACGCGCGGCCCGGCGAGTCCTTCTCGTAGGCGCGGCGCAGCTGGCCGATATTTTCGAGCAAGACGTCGTGCAGCACGGGGCTCTCGAGCACGCGGCTGGCAATCTGGAAGAATGTCTGCAGCAGAGGACGGCTGTGCTGCTCTTCGGCGAGCAGGCGCAGGACGTCAGCAAAGACGTTTTCGAGCGGAATCTCCCGCAGGCTTTCCTGCAGGGCGGGCGCGACCTCTCCCGCGACGCGCGCCGTGTCGATGGTGTTGACAGCCTTCAGGACGACGTCGTCGACGACCTGCCGCAGCCGCTCGTGGCCGCCGCGGTGTTCGAGATAATCGACGAGCAGCGTCGCCATTTCCTGTTGACGCACAACCTGCATGATGTTCTCGACCGAGAGCAGGTCGTCGCTCGCGAATGTCACGAGCGCATCCATGATGCGGCCGCGGTTGCGGCGCAGGATGTCCGTGCGGTACGAGATACCGAGCGGCTTGCGGAAGATGGCTGTGACGGCGAACCAGTCGGCGAGACCGCCGATGGTCGCCGCGAGGAAGCCGTGATGAATAAGGCCTCCAAAGAAGCCGCCGGCCGGGAGGCTTCCCAGAAAACCGGCGGCGCTGATGGCCAGAGCTAAATTTGCTTTTGATTTTTTTTGCAAAGGGACATTCCCCCTTGCCATCGAATATCGCACCCGCGGAAGTTACGTCTTATTACGAGTCCAGACATGCAGGGGACTCCCCCCGCCGCTCACGCGGCCCGTCCCCCCTCTGGAGGGGGGCTGCAATATTCGATAGGCTCTATTTCTATCGTTAGAGCTGTTTTTCTACTACGTTTTTCAAGTAATCGCGGAACGGTTCGCCGAGGTCTTCGCGGCGCAGGGCGAACTCGACCGTGGCTTTGAGGAAGCCGAGCTTGTCGCCGAGATCGTAGCGCTGGCCTTCGAAATCGTAGGCGTAGACGGCATCCTGCTTCGCGAGGACTTTGAGTGCGTCCGTCAGCTGGATTTCGCCGCCCTTGCCGGGTTTCGTGTTCTCGAGGATTTTGAAGATTTCCGGCTTGATGATGTAGCGGCCGAGCACGGCAAAGCGGCTCGGAGCATCCTGGAGCTCCGGCTTCTCCACCATGTCATGCACGCGCATGAGGCGCGCATCGCCGGGCTCCTGCTCGCCCGCGACGATGCCATACGACGAAACTTTTTCGTCCGGCACCTGCTGGCAGCCGAGCACGGAGCCGCCCGTCTTTTCGTAAACCTCAATGAGCTGCTGGAGCGCCGGCTTCTCGGGATGATAGACGACATCGTCACCGAGCAGTACGGCAAACGGCTCGTCACCCATGAACGCTTTCGCGCAGAGGATGGCATCGCCGAGGCCGCGCATATACTGCTGGCGGATGTAATGGACTTTGATGGCCGCCGTCTCCTGCACGAGCTTCAGCAGGTCCGTCTTCCCCTTGCGACGGAGTTCCGCCTCGAGCTCGGGTGCCGAGTCGAAATGGTCTTCGATGGCGCGCTTGCCGTGGCCGCTGACGATCAGGATGTCCTCGATGCCGCTCGCGAGCGCCTCTTCGACGATGTACTGAATCGTCGGCTTGTCGACGATGGGCAGCATCTCTTTCGGCGTCGCCTTCGTGGCAGGCAGGAAGCGCGTGCCATAACCGGCCGCCGGAATGACGGCCTTGCGGATTTTCTTCATGAATTGTTATCCCCCTAAAACGTACCTTCGCAGATACGATTGTGTGTATTTGTCAGTAAGTGCCTCCGACACTCCCCCCCCTTCGGGCCCGTCCCCCCTCTGAGAGGGGGGCTGAAAAAGAGAACCTTCGAACCCTCAACAGAACGAATCAAGGGCGCGTGGAAGCCGATAGGAATCCTTGCGAATGAGGCGCGTAGAGTGTTTTATATTTTTGCTGGTATTTGAGCACGCGCGCGACGTATTCGCGCGTTTCGGCGTAGGGAATGGATTCGACGGAGCT
>ONJV01000130.1 GCA_900318215.1 uncultured Veillonellaceae bacterium | reverse complement strand
GCCGTTCACAGTGTAGACGCCGACGCCGAGCTTCGACTGCTCCTCGTACGTGCGGACGTACGTCTCGGCCGTCGCGATTTCCTTTTCCGTCGGCGCAAATGCCTTGTGGACATAGGCGATCTGGCGCGGATTGATGAGGCTCTTGCCGTCAAAGCCCATCTCGTGGTTCAGGCGGACTTCGGCCTCGAAGCCCTCTTCATCGTCGAGGTTCGTGAAGACCGTGTCAAAGCACTGGACGCCGGCTGCGCGCGCCGCGAGTACGATGAGGCTGCGCGCCGTGTTGAGCTCGATGCCGCTCTTGACGTATTTCGTGTGCATGCTGCGATGGAAATCGCCGCCCGACAGCGCAACGCCGAACAGACGGTCAGACGCCGAGCAGATTTCATAGGCATTCAGCACGCCCTTCGGGCTTTCGAGCGCCGCCATGATCAGCGTGCGGCCTTCCTCGACGCCAAATTCTTTTTCCGCTGCGAGGATATGCTCCTCGACAATCTTTACATCTTTTGCGCTCTCGCATTTCGCGATGCGGATGCCATCGGCACCGCCGGCGACGCAGACGCGGATGTCTTCCTGCCAATGCGGCGTGTCGAGGCCGTTGATGCGGACGATGACTTCCGTGTCGCCGTAGTCGATCGTCTTCAGCGCATGGTAAAGCGAGAAGCGCGCGGCATCTTTCTGATTCTCCGCGACGGCATCCTCGAGGTCGAGCATGATGCTGTCAACGCCATAGATGTAGGCATCTTTGATGAGGCCCGGCTTCTGCGCATTCATGAACATCATCGTGCGGCGCAGGCGGAAGCGTTCTGGTTTTGGACGTGGAATCATTTGATGACACCTCCCCACGGGATATTCTTGTCCGAAGCATCGTTGCTGCGGAAGACGGCGCATTCGACGCGCGCCTTCAGCGTGCAGTCGAGCGCACCCTTGTCGACGACCTTGACGCGGGCGTCCTTCACGCCGAGCCCTTCGAGGACGGCGAGGACCGTCTTCTTGATCTGGCGGCCGTACTGGTTCATGACGCTGGACTCGAGCGTGAGCTCGATGCCCTTGCCATCGCCCGGCATGACCGTGACCTGTGCATCGCTGGATTCCAGCGTGCCGGCCATTGCAGCCTTCTGGATTTCCATTCTGTATCGCTCCTTTTTCCCTGTGCGGACGCTTTCGGCGTCCTTGAGGAGGTTTTCTCTTGACGTCTCTATTAAACAAAAATTCTGCCGTTCTGTAAAGTTCCTCTTTTTTATCGCTTTCCATTCCATTTTGGAATGTCATAAAAGGAAAGAAAGCCTGTTTACAAAGAACGCAATCTCCGTTACCATGACAGACAGGAATGAAAAAATGCTTCTTTCTATGAAGAGGAAGAAAAATGAAGGAGGAAACTCCATGGACGAACAGGATTTCACGCTGCTCCAGGTGCTCGGCCGCACGCGCAACATCACGCATGCCGCCGACGAGCTCTACATCACGCAGTCGTCCGTCTCGAAGCGCATCCGCCAGATGGAAAAAGAACTCGGCCTCACGCTGCTCTTGCGCTCGCGGCAGGGCATCCAGTTCACGCCCGCCGGCGAGATCGTGCTGAACCATATCAAGAGCATCGGCCACGAGCTCGAGACGATGAAGCAGGAACTGAGCCTCGAAAGCGGCGTCATCGCGGGCACGCTGCGCGCGGGTGTCTCGGTCAACTACTCGATGTACCGTCTGCCTGACGAGCTCGCAAAATACAACGCCGACTACCCCGCTGTCAAGACACGCATCACCGTGCTGCCGAGCCAGCGCATCTACTCCATGCTGCTCGCGAACAAAATCGACGTCGGCATCCTGCGTGGCGAATACGCCGAGTGGCGCGGCGAGAAAGTGCTGCTCGGGCGCGAGCACATCTGCGCCATCACGAACCGGCGCGACGCTGGCGTCGACCTCTCCGGCCTGCCGCAAATCACACGCCCAGCCGACGACGATATGGAGCGCATGCTGTCGCAGTGGATGCGCGAACAGCACATCTCGGCTTCGCGCAACCGCATCCAGGTCAATTCGACGGCGACGTGCGTCACGATGGTCGAGCGCGGCCTCGGCTGGGGCATCGTGCCGGAGATGTGTCTTCAGAACTTCGACGGCATCGCGCGGCCGCTCTACTTTGATAACGGCGAACCGCTGACGCGCGCGACGTGGCTCATGTACCAGAAACAGGCGCTCGAACTGCCGCAGGTGCGCGTCTTCCTCGACCTCGTGCGAAAATCAAATGCCGCACGCAACAGCGCTGCGCACAAGGACCTCGTGCACCATGAGCCAAAAGAACAGAACGAACCCGCAGAAAGGAAGGTCCCCTGATGACAGGCATCTCTGAAATCTACCCGAGTGACCGCCGTTCGCTCGCCGAGGTCGACGCGCTGCTCGCAGCCGAAGGCATCCGCCGCGACCCGCATCTCGACTACATCTGCGCCCTGCGCGACGACGGCGGCACGATCATCGCCACCGGCAGCGCCTACAAGAGCACGCTGCGGTGCTTCGCCGTCAGCGACGCGCACCAGGGCGAAGGGCTGCTCGGCACCGTGCTCTCCCACCTCATGGAGCACGAGCTGCTGCGCGGCTATGCGAGCGTCAGCCTCTACACGAAGCCAAAGTCCGCAAAATTTTTCGGCGACCTCGGATTCTATGAAATCGCAAGCGTGGACGGACTCGTCTTCATGGAGAATGAACGCGAAGGATTCGCCAGCTGTCTTGCGCGATTCGAGCGGGAAACGGCAGCATTCTGTGCCGAAAAAGGCATGGAACGGCCAGCGGCAGACGAAACGGCCGCCATCGTCATGAATGCGAATCCCTTCACGCTCGGCCACCGCGCACTCGTCGAGCGGGCGGCGCGGGAAAATGCGCTTGTCCATCTCTTCCTCGTCAGCGAAGATGCAAGCTTCTTCCCCTACCGCGTGCGCGAGCAGCTCGTGCGCGCGGGAATCGCATCGTTTCCGAATGTCGTGCTCCACGCGAGCGGCCCCTACATCATCAGCAGCGCTACATTTCCGAGCTACTTCCTCAAAGACGACGCGACCGTCAGCCGCACGCACGCCGCGCTCGATATCGCCGTGTTCCGCCGCATCGCCAAAGCACTCGGCATCGGGCGGCGCTATATCGGCGAAGAGCCGTTCAGCGAGACGACGGCCATCTATAACGACGTCATGCAGGAAGCCCTGCCGAAAAGCGGCGTTGCGTGCGTCGTCGTACCGAGATACGAGGTCAAAGGCCAAGCTGTCAGCGCGTCGGACGTGCGGGAACGGCTGAAGCATGCGGATTTCTCAAAAATCGCAGAACTCGTGCCCGAAGAGACGCTGGCCTTCCTCAAAAGCGAAGAAGCACGGCCGATCATCGAAAAGCTGAAAGCCGCAGAAGATGTGCGGCATCATTGATGGAGGTTGATTTTGATGCTAAAAGGAACTCCTGTCGAACTCCCGGCCATGCTTGACGCCCGCGAGGCACGGGCGCGGCGGCAGGCGGAGTTGCATGCGGCGCATCCAGGCGTCGTGCTCGTCTCGTTCTGCCTCAACATCCCGGGCCCCGTCAAGACGAACGATCTCTTGCGGCAGCTGTTTGACGAAGGCATCGCGGAGATCATCAAGCAGCTCACAATTTCTGGCGCCCTTTGCCTCGCCCATGAGGAAGTCCACGCCCCGACGGGCGACGAGGCTCTGCTGGCCGTCACAGGCGCCGAGGCCGCCGCCATCAAGACCACGATGACGGCGCTTGAGGAGTCGCATCCGCTCGGCCGCCTGTTCGACATCGACGTGCTCGCACCGGACGGCACGAAGCTTTCGCGCCCCGTGGCGCGCCGCTGCCTGCTCTGCGACCGCCAGGCGCAAGACTGCGCACGCAGCCGCCGTCATTCCGTCAAGGATTTGACGGAGCGCATTTCCGCGATGCTTCTGGAATACTACCATGTGGAATAACGCCTTTTCTCCTGTTTTCCATTCCTGCTGGGAATGATACCATGCGAAAAATCAGACTTTTACAATTCTAAGATTCTATGGTAAAAAATACGTAACAGGAAAAAAGAAAAGGAAGTGTCACACATGTCCAAATCCTCCACCAAGGGAAAGTGCATCAGCGCACTCATTACAGCCGCCGTCGCTTTCTCTGGCTACGTTCTCCCCGTTCCTGACGGGCTGACGGTCAATGCATGGTACCTGTTCACGATCTTCGTCGGTACCGTCGTCGGATTCATCCTCCAGCCGGTCGAGCTCGGCACGATCGCCCTCATCGCCCTCGTGCTCTGCGCCCTCACCGGTGCCATGACGTTCAAGCAGGTCCTGACGGCCTTCTCGGGCAACACGGTCTGGCTCATCGTCTCCGCCTTCATCCTGGCGC
The DNA here is from genome assembly GCA_900318215.1 of uncultured Veillonellaceae bacterium. Taxonomy (GTDB): domain Bacteria; phylum Bacillota; class Negativicutes; order Selenomonadales; family Selenomonadaceae; genus Selenomonas_C. The sequence goes on along the minus strand of ONJV01000130.1, from coordinate 2,689 downwards.
GCGCGTTCATCATCACGGGCCTCGGCCGCCGCATCGCCTATCTTGCCATGCGCGCGTTCGGCGACAGCAGCCTGAAGCTCGTCTACTCCATCGCGCTCTCGGACATCATCATCGGCCCGGCCATCCCATCGAACTCGGCCCGCGCCGGCGGCCTGATCTTCCCGATCGTCCAAAGCCTTGCCAAGGCGTTCGGCTCCGAGCCGGACACGACGCCGCGCAAGCTCGGCGCGTACCTCGTGACGTGCATCTTCCATATCGACCTCGTCATTTCAGCCATGTTCCTGACGGCCATGGTCGGCAACCCGATCGCCGTCGAAATGGCACAAAAGGTCTTCGGCATCGAGATCACGTGGATCGATTGGTTCGTCGCCGCGTCCGTCCCCGGCATCTGCCTGCTGATCCTCATCCCCTACCTCCTGTTCAAGCTTTATCCCCCTGAAATCAAGCACACGCCGGAAGCGCAGGTGCTCGCCGACAAGGCGCTCCAAGAAATGGGGCCGATGTCGCGCGGCGAGAAAGTCCTGTTCGGCGTCTTCATCATGCTGCTCGGCCTCTGGGCCACGGCGAGCTTCACGCACCTCAATGCAACGCTCATCGCCCTCATGGGTCTCTGCATCCTGCTCTGCACCCGCGTGCTGAAATGGTCGGATGTCACGGGCGAAAAGAAAGCATGGGACACGCTGATCTGGGTTGGCGGCGTCATCATCATGAGTGACTACCTCAACCGCCTCGGCTTCATCCCATGGTTCGCGCACATCCTCGAACAGCAGATGGTCGGCGTCGGCATGATCACGGCCGTCGTCCTCTCGTTTGTCATCTACCTCTACAGCCACTACTTCTTCGCGAGCATGAGCGCGCATGTCACGAGCATGTACGCCGCGCTCATCACGCTCGGCGCCGCTGCTGGCGCACCGGCGTTCATCTCCTCGTTCGTCGTCGCCATGGCCTCGAACATCTGCGGCTGCCTCACGCATTTCGGCACGGGCCCGGCACCTGTCTACTTCGGTTCCGGCTATGTCAACCAGAAGACCTGGTGGACGATTGGCTTCGGCATTTCGCTCCTGCACATCGTCATCTGGCTCGGCGTCGGCGGTGTCTGGTGGCACTTCCTCGGATACTGGTAAAAAAATAAATATGATGTGATACGGCTGCGAAGAAAAGTTCGTAGTCGCAGACGCAAAGGACCCTCCAACGGAATCCACGCTTTCCTGCTTAACGGATTCCTTATGGAGGGTCCTTTGCGTCCGAAGATACTTTTTTGCACAGCCGTTGCCCCAAAGGGAGGACGGGATGTCTTTCTCAAATCCACCCAAATATGGAGAGCTTCTGATGCTATCTCAAAGCTGCTCGAGCACCTTTGCACGGAGCTCCATCGGCACAGCGACAGCCTCCACGGCCTGCTGGGCAGTCAGCTTCATGGATTTCATGAGATTCCGAACCGACGCCACCCATGTCTTTTCAGTACCACGGGCTTCGCCGCGGGCCTCGCCGCGGGCCTCGCCGCGAGCTTCGCCTTCCGCTCTTGCCCGCTCTTTCAATCCGCTGCTCAAATTGCACATATCCTCCAGCCCCTTTCTCGTGTCGTCCTGTACATCAATGCCAAATTCTTTTCGCATCTGCTCCGCTTTCTGCTGCTCGGTTGTTTGCTGAAGAAAGATCAGCTGCAAAAACCGCAACAGCTCGTCTTCTGGCTCGTCATCGCCAACATGCACGGTCGTGACATTGATCAAATCGTAGTCCATCCGTTCCTCATGGTGGTTGCCGTAAACATTCATTTCCTTGAACTCATACTGGTTGATGGAACTCTTTTCTCCTGCCGGCAGGTAAAAGCAGAGCCAGATGGAATAGACTTTGCAGACTCTATCATAATCCTGCCCGACAAAATCGCGTTCTTTTTGCGAGGAAATCAGGCGGCTTGCATAGAAAATAGCTCGCTTCATGAGCTTGTAACTCGGATCGCTACGTTGCGCCTCGACGTTGATGATGAATTTGATGCGCTGCTCCGTATCAGGGATACGGGCGTAAAAGAGAACATCATACGTAATCCAGCCTTCGTCCCGCTCGCTCTGCTCGGTCTGCAGGCCACGAATCCTCTGCGGGGCGTGACGGTGGAAAGCGCGGTTCGTCCGTCCTGGGGCGACGGGAATCGTGCCGACCCATGTCGCCCCTTCGATGCAGTCTCGCGCAATCGTATCAAAACTAAGCATTCGGAACTCCGGAACAAGCCGCTTGAGGATGGGGGCTAGAATCTGCCGCAAGGCAAGGACTTCTTTTGCCGCTTTGTCATATGTCATGTCTTCAGACAATGCCACTTGCTTTTTCCGCCTTCGCCGCTGCTTCATAGCACATTCCTCCTGCTTGCCTTTATTTTACAAGCATTCCGATGGCAAAGCAAGTGGGCGATTGGCTCGAGGGTCAGATCCATCTATGAAAAATCCCTTTTCATGGGTTCGCATAAATTATGAAAGAATATTTATCATATGAGCTGGGCGCTGCTTGATCCAACTTCATGTAGATATATTCTCCCATCCCTGGATTATACACCTTATAAACATGATCAAATTCTTGCTGTGTCAAATTGATCGTTTTTAGAGGCTTCTCCCATAACTGTGGGTAAGCCAGCATGAAAAAAGAAATCACTTGCACGCTCTGCTATAGTAGAAGCTGCTAAACAAACTGCCTTCGCAAA
>ONJV01000045.1 GCA_900318215.1 uncultured Veillonellaceae bacterium | reverse complement strand
CATAGGCAGAACGAATTCAAAGGAAGAATTCATGAATGAATGCCTTGATGATCTTCGCTATTTCGAAAATGAATATATGAACTGAGGAGGAAAAGAAAATGGACAGAGAATTAAGTAAAGCAGTGGAGAAATCCACAAAGTACGGTCAGTACCTGACCCAGTCGGAGTACTACACAATGATGAAATATGCCAGTATCAACGGTCCCGACGGCAACGCCGCCCGCGATGCCCTGGCATCATGCAGGTATCTGAATGATGAGCCTCTGAAATATGTCACTTACCGTGACAGATATGCCGAGGACCGCTACGCACCATTGGGTCAGCAGCGGGTCGATACCGGCGGATGCTACATCACCTCAGCCTGCCTGGCCGCCCTTCGTCAGAATTTTGACGACGCGTGTTATGAGCTGAAAACGCTCAGACATTTCCGGGACACATGGCTGAAACAGAATTATCCTCATGAAATCCGGCAGTATTACAGACAGGCGCCGCTGGTTGTCAAAGCCATTGACCTTGGCGATGAACCAGAATTTCGTATGGCTCGTGATGACACCGTGCTTCTCGAGCTCCGTGCCGATTTCGCTTGACGTCATGCCCTGCTTGACATGGAGATAAATCTTTTCGTCCGGATCGGCCTGCGCGGCCGGCTGCGAGTTTCCCGAGCCCGCGATGGCGGCCACCATGCCGACGAGACAGACGACGAACACGGCGGCAATGACGCCCACGGCGATTTTTCGCTGGCGTGCGTCCGCCTGTTTCCAGGCCTCTCCCGCTGCCTGCTTCCCCTTGGCAGCCCACGGCCCGAACTCCTTGCCGAGCGCGGACAGCCCCTTCTGGAGCTGCGAGAGAACTTCGACCAGTTTCTGCTTCAAAAATGGCATCCCCTTACACCAATACTTCCCAATGTTTAATACTTCCCAATGTTTCCCTATCCCTGATACCTGCAAGATGTGAGAAGAGCCGCCGCCTCAGAGGCAGCAGCTCTTTTACCGGGACGGTCAGTCTTCCGATGCATCGACGAGCGCGTCGTATGCCTTCTGCACACGCGCAAACTCCTCGTCGGTCGGTTCGACGTATTCCTCTTCCCCATCTTCATTTTTCACGATCTTCGCAATGATGACATCTTCGTCGCCATCCTCGCAGCCGCAACCGCAGCCCGCTTCGTGGTCGTCATCGCCATGAAGCCCGACGAGCAGCGCATACTGCTCGTCATCGACTGGGATGATCATTTCCTCTTCATAATAGAACTTCGTGCCATCTTCGTCTGTGAACTCGATGACCGTTGCGTCGCCATCGTCGAGGAAATCTTTTTCTTCTGCCATGCAGTCCACCTCTTTCTTTGCAAAAATATCCTTCATCCATTCTAACGGAAAACCGCCTTCTTTGTCAATCAACGGGCCACAGTCCCATGCACATCAGCGGATGCGGTCAAGATAGCCCTGCAGGATGAAGACGGCCGCCATCTTGTCGATGACTTTCTTGCGCTTCTTGCGCGAAACATCGCCTTCAAGCAGCGAGCGCGTCGCCGCAACGGTCGAGAGGCGTTCGTCCCAGAGCGCGATTTCAACGTCGGGATACTGCTTCTTCACCTTTTCAAGAAATGCTTTGACGACCTCGCAACGGTCGCCTTCCGTGCCATTCATGTTCTTCGGATAGCCCGAGACGAGCGAACGCGTCTCATACTGCTCCATGAGCTCACCAAGGCGCGCGAGATCTTTCTCGAGGTTCTTGCGGCGGATGGTTTCCACACCCTGCGCCGTCAGCCCGAGAGGGTCCGAGACCGCGATGCCGATCGTGCGGTCGCCGATGTCGAGGCCGAGATACCGCTTCATTTCGCTTTCTCCAGATAGCTGCGCACGAGCTCTTCGAGCAGTTCGTCGCGCTCGAGCTTGCGGATCTTGCTGCGCGCATCGCCGTGGCTCGTGATATAGGCCGGGTCGCCCGAAAGCAGGTAGCCGACGAGCTGGTTGATCGGGTTGTAGCCCTTTTCCTCCATCGCCTTGCAGACGTCTCGGATGATGGTCTCCGCCTTGTTTTCGTCCGCGCCAAAGCGAAACATCATGGTTTCTTCACTGACCATATTTCTCTACCTCCAAAAGCACTATTTGCTCTATGATACCACAATCTGGCAGAAAATCCTATGAAAAAACCTGCGATGACTCGCAGGTTTTCACTCTGTATGAAATTCGTCCTAGAATCAGAACATGTCCTTTTCAATCATATATTCTGCAATCTGCAGCGCATTGAGCGCGGCACCTTTGCGGATCTGGTCGCCGCAGACCCAGAGGTTCAGGCCATGTGCGATGGATTCGTCCTTGCGGATGCGGCCGACCTCAACGTCGTTCTTGCCCGACGTGAACAGCGGCATCGGATAGAGCTGCTGCGACGGGTCGTCCTTGACGATGGCGCCTGGGAACGCATCGATGGCTTTTTTCGCCGCCTCAACCGTGACTTCATCCTCGAACTCGATGTTGACGGACTCGGCATGGCTGCGGTAGACCGGCACGCGCACGGTCGTCGCCGTCACGGGGAGATCCGGCTCGCCGAGAATCTTGCGCGTCTCGTTGACCATCTTCATTTCCTCTTTCGTGTAGAGGTTGTCATAGAAGACGTCAATCTGCGGAATCAGGTTGAATGCAATCTGGTAGTGCTTCGGGAACTTCGCGCCCGGCAGGATGTTCGCGACAGGCTCCTTGCCCGCGACGATGTCACCCACCTGCTGCTCGAGCTCGGCCATGGCCTCTTTGCCGCCGCCGGAGACGGCCTGATACGTCGAGACGACGATGCGCTTAATCTTTGAGAGGTTGCGAAGCGGCTTGACAGCCATCATCATGATGATCGTCGAGCAGTTCGGGTTTGCGATGATGCCCTTGTGATCTTTGATGGCCTCAGGGTTGACCTCGGGCACAATCAGCGGCACTTCAGGATCCATGCGGAACGCGCTCGAGTTGTCGATGACGACGGCACCGGCCTTGACGGCCGCCGGAGCAAAGAGCTTGCTCGCCGCTCCACCGGCGAACAGCGCAATCTGCACGCCGCCAAACGAATCATCCGTCGCTTCCTCGACGGTGTAGTCCTTGCCCATGAAATGGATGACCTTGCCGGCCGAGCGCTTGGAAGCGAGAAGCTTGAGGTCAGCAAATGGGAAATTGCGTTCTTCGATGAGACGCAGGAACTCCTGCCCGACAGCGCCCGTTGCGCCGAGGATGGCTACATTGTACTTCTTCATCGGTATCTTCAACCTTTCTTCTTTTATTGGCCCCCTCTCCGAGGGGGCTGTCAGCGAAGCTGACTGGGGGTGTGTCGAAGGTAGTGCAAAACGCATGACAGGATTGCTTTCTGCGAAGACGTACCTTCGCAGCTGCAATCGAATATATTGCCATAATCTACCTTCGACACACCCACCACCGCTTCGCGGTCCCCCTCCCTCGGAGATGGAGGCTTTCCTACGTTAAAACTCGAGTAATTTGTCCAAACCGACCGTCAGCCCTCTGAGCCCTCGGACTTTCTTGGCCGCCAGCACGACGCCGGGCATGAACGATTCGCGGTTCATGGAGTCGTGGCGGATGGTCAGCGTCTGGCCGAGGCCGCCGAAGATGACTTCCTGATGCGCGACATAGCCCGGCAGGCGGACACTGTGGATGCGCATGCCTTCGTAGTCAGCACCGCGCGCACCAGCGAGCTTCTCCTTTTCGTCGGGATGGCCCTGCTTGTGCGCCTTGCGGACTTCGGCGATCATGGCTGCCGTCTGCACGGCCGTGCCCGATGGCGCATCGAGCTTCTTGTCGTGGTGGAGCTCGATGATTTCGACGTCCGGCATGTACTTCGCCGCCTGCTTGCACATGACCATCATGAGCACGGCGCCAATGGCGAAATTCGGCGCAATGAATGCCGGCGTGTCATTCGCCTCGGCAAGCTTTGCGATGTCTGCTTTCTGCGCGTCCGTCAGGCCCGTCGTGCCGACGACCGGCGACACATGCGCTGCGAGCGCGGTCTTGACGTTTTCAAACACGACATCGGGCCGCGTGAAATCAACCATGACGTCCGGGTGCAGGCGCTCGAGTGCCGCCTTGAGGTCTGTCTCGACCGTAACGCCCACTTTCGGCAGGCCGACGAGCTCCCCGGCATCGGCACCGCCCTTGAGGTCGGCTGCCCCGACGAGCTTGAGTTCCGCGTCTTCCTGCACGGCTTTGAGCACGGCCTGTCCCATGCGGCCGCAGGCTCCATTTACGAATACAGTTGTCAATGTATACGCCTCCAAGCAAAATATGCACTCATTGTATCGCATGTCCATCATTCATGTCAAGATGTGCGCGTACAAAATATATACGATATCGATCAGACATCGGTGATGTGTTCAAACTGTTCCTTGTAATGCGACGCGAGAATCGGCCGGACAAAGCTCAGGTCTTCCTGCCGGCCGAGCGTTTCCTGTGCGGCCTGCCGCGCCTCGAGCAGGATGTCCGTGTCCTTGAGCACGTCGGCGATCTTGAGGTCGGGCAGGCCGTGCTGCCGTGCGCCAAAGAACTGGCCGGGCCCGCGCAGGCGCAGGTCTTCCTCAGCGAGCTGGAAGCCGTCCTGCGTCGCGGCGAGAATGGAAAGGCGCTCACGCGCCGTGTCCGTCTTGCTGTCGGAGACGAGGATGCAGTACGACGCGAGGTCGCCGCGCCCGATGCGGCCGCGCAGCTGGTGGAGTTGGGCGAGGCCGAAACGGTCGGCATGTTCAACGACAAGCGTCGTCGCATTCGGCACATTGACGCCGACCTCGATGACCGTCGTCGAGACGAGGACGCGGATGCGGTTTTCATAAAATGCCTGCATGACGGCTTCCTTTTCCGCATCCTTCATGCGGCCATGCACGAGGCCGCATGGGATGCCGCGCAGGATGCCATAGCGCAGCTCGTCATAGACTTCTTCGGCCGATGGCAGGTCTTCTTCGTCACTCTGCTCAACGAGCGGGCAGACGACATACGATTGCCGTCCCGCCTCGGCCTGCGTGCGCACGTACTTGTAGATGAGCGGGCGGCGGTCGGACGTCCGCACGAATGTCCGCACGGGCTTGCGTCCTGGCGGCAGATGGCGCACCTGCGAGACATCGAGGTCGCCATAGACCGTCAGCGTCATTGTGCGCGGAATCGGCGTCGCCGTCATAACGAGCACATCGGGCAATCGCTCCGTCCCCTGCTTTTCAAGCGTCGAGCGCTGCGCAACGCCGAAGCGGTGCTGCTCGTCCGTCACGACGAGGCCGAGCGCGGCAAACTGCACGCCCTCCTGCAACAGCGCATGCGTACCGATGACGATGTCAACGTCGTGCGATGTGATGCGCTCATAGAGCTCGCGCTTTTCCTTCGCCGTGATATGGCCTGAGAGGAAGCCGACGCGGATGCCGGTATTCGCGAGCTGCCTCGTGAACGTCTCGTAATGCTGCCGCGCAAGGATTTCCGTTGGCGCCATGAGCGCGCCCTGAAAGCCGTTTTCGACCGTCTTGACGAGCGCGAGCAGCGCGAGCACGGTCTTGCCAGAGCCGACATCGCCCTGCACGAGGCGGCGCATCGGCACATCGGATTCCATGTCGCGGCAGATGTCCTGCCAGACGCTGGCCTGATCGTCCGTCAGTCGGAACGGCAAATGCGAAAAGACCTGCCGCGAGAGCGTGCTGCAGGCGAGATGGCGCACGCCCTTCTGCGCCACGCGCGCCTGCTTCTTCAAGAGCAGAAGGCCGCACTGGATCAGGTAGAGCTCTTCAAAGGCCAGCCGCCGCCGCGCCGCCTGGAGCTCGTCTGCATCTTTTGGAAAATGAATAGCGCGAAACGCTGCGCTACGCGGCAGCAGGTGATAGCGCTCGGCGATGCCCTGCGGCAGGACTTCCGAAAGCGCAAGACCATCACCGTCTCCATCATCAATGGCGTCGAGCAGCGTCCGAACAGCTTTGCGGAAAAATGCCTGATTGAGCCCGTCCGTCGCACCATAGACAGGAAAGATGCCTAGATGCTCCGCGCCATCCTCGCCCTCATCAAGCAACGCATACGACTGCACCTGCGCAATCTCCATCTGTCCGCGCCCGCCATAGGCGTAGGCGGCCTTTCCCGTCACGAACAGGCGGCGTCCCGCTTTGAGCTTCGTCTTGAGAAATGACTGATTGAACCATGTGACCTGCGCAAAGCCCGTGCCATCGCCGACAAGTGCCGTCAGAATCGTCATGCGGCGCCTGCCCGCCTGCTTTTCTGTGACATTTGCAATCACCCCGGCAATCGTCGCGCGCTCACCGACGACGAGCTGCGAGATTGGCGTGACCGTGCTCTGATCCTCGTAGCTTCGCGGGTAATATGTCAAGAGGTCATAGAGCGTCACGATGCCGAGCTTTTGCAGCAGTTTTGCCTTTTTCGGCCCGATGCCCTTGAGCGTCTGGATGGAATCGAGCAGCTTCATCGCTCTCCCCTTTCTTTTCACGAAAAACAGCCCGACCGTCAGCAGCCGGGCTGTGAAAAATCTTGCCTGTTTTACGTTTCGGCGCCGTTTCCCTGCTGTCCTTCCACTTCCGACCAGTCGAACAGCAGATTCACAAATCCGGCCTCCGAGAGATAGCGCGGATCCGGCCTCCAGTTGCCGATGGAAAAGAAGTATTCCGTCAGGCAGTCCGTCACAGCATCTGTCGTCGTATGGAACAGCTCGAAGAAATCGTTCATGTCCCCGACATCCTTGAGGTTGTTGATGGCGAAGAGCAGCGTTGCCGTCGCGAGAACGACATCTTCCCGCTCCGAGGGCTCCACCTCCTGCCGGACGGAACGGAAGTCGCGGTAGATGCGCTTGACGAGCCCTCGTTCGAACAGGGAGAAACGGAGCTTTTTGAGACGCCTGTCAAGCCGCTGTTCCGCAGTTTCGAGGCAATTCAGCAACTTCTGGTCTTTCTTCTCCGTCTGCGGTTTCGGCAGTTCGATGTCAGCAAAGGCGCGCAGCTTTGCATACGACGTCATCTGATCGATGATATGGCGGACAGCAGCCGCATGACGCGCGAAAAAATCTTTGATGGTCGCATGCGGCTCCTGCACGAGGTAAACATGATACAGGCGTTCGATCTCTTCCTGAATACGCCGTTGGAGTGCAGCCGTCGCAGGTACTGAGATGATGCCGTTGAGCAGCATGACACCCTCTTCGTGCATGTGGCCGTAAAAGAGCATCTTGCGGTAATCGGGAGGCACCTCTTCAGGACGTGGCAGCTCCATCATATCATCGGAAAAAAGATCCTGGCAGATGACAGCATCCTCTTCAATCGCCTCGATGCGAAAAACCGTAAAACGGGATTTCAGGAGATCGCGCAAGACGATGCGCTTGTCTCCCGTGATTTCCTCTTCCTTTTCGTCAAAGAAATGCTCGAGCGGCGTCCGGTCATCCTCCATCAGATGGTAATCGAACATGAAGAAATCCCAAAATACCCGGAACTGCTGCTGCATGACCTCTTCATCGACATTCATCTCCGCGCGCATCCATGCAGGGCCGAAAAAGAGATAAAGCGCCCGCTGGATGTCGTAGCGATAGGCAGGTGCACGATAATAATTTTGAAATGCTTCTAGAATCTCATTGATATACTGGTCGAGATGATCGAATGATTCGTCCGACAGCTCCTCATCTTCATCATCGAACAAGGAATAGAGACTTTCCTGTTCCGTACGTTCCGGCATCCGAAACGCTCCGTCAGGGCCGTCCGGATAGTATCCGCGAAGTGCCTCGGCAAATGTTTCCTCCAGAGATGCAGCCTGTTTCGGGAACAGGAACAGCAGGAACCGCTTGAGGATGCCAAGAACTCTCTGCACATCATGCTCTGTCGGATGAGCCGTCTCATGCATGTCCAGATAGCGGCCAACGATGTCCTGGATGTCTGCCGGCTGAAGAGTATCGAGGGAGAAAAGTTCAAACTCCAGGACGGTCTCGATGGAGAGAACGATGATTTCCCAGTCGACCATCATGTCATCAAAATCGTCGCCTTTCCATGCACGCCGGCGGAAATACCGCTCGACCGTTTCCTGCGGCGCAATCGGCTCCACCACGGGGTGGAGGACATAGTAGGCATCGATCATTTCATAAATATTCGCCATTCGGGATTCTGGCTCCATTCGGATTTATTTTTTGTACTCTGCCGCGAGTTCCTTGAAGAGCGGCAGCGAACGGCGGATGGTGTCCGTCTTGATGCAGTACGCCGCGCGGAAATAGCCCGGGCAGCCGAAGTCAGCACCCGGCACGAGCAGCAGGCCGTATTTCTTTGCGCGCTCGCAGAACGCTGCATCGTCATCTTCGAGACACTTCGGGAACAGGTAGAATGCGCCCTGCGGCTTCACGCATGTAAAGCCGGCGTCAATGAGGCCGTCATACAGCAGCTTGCCGTTTTCGACATACTTCGAGATGTCGGACGGCTCGTCGATGCAGCGTGCAACGACATACTGCCAGAGCGACGGCGCATTGACATGCGTCACGACGCGCGCCGCGCCCGCGATGGCGCCAAAGACAGCGCCGAAATCCGCGACGCTGTCCGGCACGGCAATATAGCCGATGCGCTCGCCAGGCAGCGAGAACGACTTGCTGTACGAATAACAGACGAGCGTATCATCATAGTATTTCGGGATGTACGGCACGGTCAGGCCATCGAATGCGATTTCGCGATACGGTTCGTCCGAAATGATGAAGATCGGATGACCGTATTCCTGCTCTTTCTTCTTGAGGACAGCCGCAAGCTCTTTGATCGTTTCTTCCGAATAGATGGCACCGCTCGGATTGTTCGGCGAATTGACGATGACAGCTTTCGTATGCGCGTTCAGCAGCTTTTCAAACGCGCCGAAATCAATCTGCCAGTCCTCCGGACGTGCGGGCACAACGACAAGCTTGCCGCCAACGGACTCGACGAAGCAGCGATACTCAGGAAAGAACGGCGCAAACGTCACGAACTCGTCGCCCGCCTCGCAGAGCGCCTTGAACGAAATCGTGATGGCTGCCGCAGCGCCGGCCGTCATGAAGATATTCTTGCCCTCATAATCCATGCCGAAACGGCGGTTCAGGCTCTTCGCCACGGCGTCGCGCACCTGCGGCGCACCGGGCGCGACCGTATAGCCATGGATAGCATTCGGTTCCCATGTCTTCAGGATGTCGATGGCAGCATCGCGGATGAAATCCGGCGTCGGGACATTCGGATTGCCAAGGCTGAAATCAAAGACCTGGTCCTCCCCGACTTCGGCCGCACGCTTGCGCCCAAACTCAAAAATCGTGCGAATCGTCGACTTCTTCGTACCGAGCTCATACATTTTTTCAGAAACCATACTGCCACCTGTCCTTCTATAACTGTCCATTTATGATGGATGATTTGCAAGATTGCATTACATTTTATCATAATTCAGGGCAAAAGAAAAGCGAGCTTTCACTCGCTGAAATACTTCATCGACGTCTTCTTCCACTCTTTCTTCGAGTAGAGCATGACGCGGTTCTCGATATGGTTTTCTTTGCCGAGCTGGTCGGCGATGGATTCGCACTCAGCGCGGCTGTGGCCGTGAATCATGGTGTAGAGATTGTAGGGCCAGCCGGGGGCCGTGTTGCGGTCGTAGCAGTGCGAGATGGAGGGCGAAGCGGCCATAGACTTGGCGACATCGTCGAGGCGGTCGGCTGGCACTTCCCACGCGCAGAGCGCGTTGGCTGCAAAGCCGATTTCGCGGTGGCGCAGGACGGCGCCCATCTTGCGGATCATCTTCTTTTCCGAGAGCTCGCGCACGCGCGCGAGGAAGACGTCCTCTGTGACGCCGGCACGTGCGGCCAGCTCCTTGTACGGCTCCGGCACGAGCGGGAAATCGCCCTGCAGGGCCCGGATGACATTCTTGTCGAGTGCGCTGAGCGCCTGCTGCTTTTCCATGGTCTTCTCCCCTATACAAGCATACCTTCGCAGGTGCAATCGAACAGATTGTTACCTCCTACCTTCGCCACACCCACCACCGCTTCGCGGTCCCCCTCCCTCAGTGTGGGAGGCTGAATTTCACAAATCATTTCAAATGGAACTGCACGTTGATCTTGTATTTCTTGTGCGCCTTGAGGTTCATCATAGCGCGCACGCCCGGCAGGGCGCGGACTTCGCGCAGGATCTTGCGCTCGATTTTCGGGCCCGGCGTCAGGAGCGTGAACCAGAGGTTGTACTGCCCTTCGCGCTCATAATTGTGCGTCGCGCCGGGGTAGCGATTGACAGCCTCGGCGACAGATGCCATCTGGTCTTCCTCGACCTCGAGCGCAACGAGCGTCCCCTCGTAGCCGAGCCGCGAGGAGTTGAAGAACGTGCCGATGCGCCTGAGGTACCCTTCGGCCTTGAGGTGCTTGAGGTGCGCGAGGACGGTCGCCTCGTCCGTGCCGAGCTCGGCGCCGAGACGGGCGAAAGGATGCGAGCAGACGGGAAGCTCCGTCTGCAGCAGGTTCAAGAGCGCTTTGTCAAAGGCTGTCAGCTCCATCATAAGCCATACTCCCCTTTCGTGACTTGCTTTATGAATCAGGTTCATGTTGTATGGCTTTATTGTAGCAGAGAATCCCGCAGGACGTCAAGCAATTCTGAACGCCCTTCATTTTTCAGGGACGAATACGGCAGCACGGAGAGATCGGGCACGCCGAGCGCCTTCTGGATTTCGCGCACTTGCGTCATCCGCGCCTGCTTGCCGATCTTGTCAGCCTTCGTCGCGATGACGAGCACGGGAATGCCCGCGCGGACGAGCCACTGGAACATCTCGACATCCGACGCCATCGGCGCATGGCGGATGTCGATGAGCTGGCAGACGAACTGCAGCTGCTCCGACGTCTTGAGGTATTCTTCGATGAACGATGACCAGAGCTTGCGCTTTTCGCGGCCGGTCCTGGCGTAGCCATAGCCTGGCAGGTCGACGAGGTAGAAGCTCCGCCGCTCTTCCTCGCCCGGCAGCTTCGCGCCGAGCTCGTAAAAGTTGATGGTCTGCGTCTTGCCAGGCTGTGAGGAGACGCGCGCGAGGTTCTTGACGCGCGTCAGGGAGTTGATGAGCGACGACTTGCCGACATTCGAACGGCCGATGAAGACGAATTCGGGCTTCTTTTCGGCTGGGTACTGGTCCTTTCGCACCGCAGACGCCAGATAGCGGGCCTGCGTGATGATGACGTCTGTATTAGACATAGATTGCCTCCTTCCGATAAAATCTGGCCCCCTCCCTCAAAGAGGGAGGCTGAAGAGAGATTATGGCAGCAGCGCGATTTTCAGGACTTCGTCCATGTGCTTCACGAGGTGGAACGTCATCTTCCTCCGGATGTCTTCGGGCAGGTCTTCGAGGTCGCGCTCGTTTTCTTTCGGCAGGATGATCGTATGGATGCCTTCGCGATACGCCGCGAGCGTCTTTTCCTTGAGGCCACCAATTGGCAGGACGTTGCCGCGCAGCGTGATTTCGCCCGTCATGGCGACGTCGCTGCGGACCTTGCGTCCGAGCAGCGCCGAAACGATGCCCGTCGCCATCGTGATGCCGGCCGATGGGCCGTCTTTCGGAATGGCGCCTTCAGGAAGATGGATGTGGATGTCATCGTTTTCGTAGAAGTCCTCGGGCAGGTGCAGCACATCGGCACGACTGCGGACGTACGTGAGGCCGGCCTGTGCCGATTCCTGCATGACGTCACCGAGCTGGCCCGTCAGGATGAGCTTGCCCTTGCCTTTGAGAACGGTGACTTCTGTCGGCAGGATGTCGCCGCCGACTTCCGTCCAGGCCATGCCCGTCACGACGCCGACCTGCGGCTGCTTCTCGGCCTTTGTTTCGAGGTATTTCGGCTTGCCGAGATAGTCTGCGAGCTGCTTCTTCGTGACGCGGATTGGCGTTTCTTCGCCTTCGACGATGCGACGGGCGGCCTTGCGGCAGATGCGGCCAATCAGGCGTTCGAGCTCTCTGACGCCTGATTCGCGCGTATAGCTTGCAATCGTTTCTTCGAGCACGCCCGTGCCGAGGCGGATGTCTTTGGCCTTGAGGCCGTTTTCCGTGCGCTGGCGCGGCACGAGGTAGCGCCTTGCAATCACGAGCTTTTCATACTCCGTATAACTCGAAAGCGTGAGGATTTCCATGCGGTCGCGCAACGGGCGCGGGATGTTGCCGAGGTTGTTGGCCGTAACGATCCAGAGCACATGGGAAAGGTCGAACGGCACATCGAGGTAGTGGTCGACAAATTCCTTGTTCTGCGCGGGATCGAGGACTTCGAGCAGAGCGGCGGCCGGGTCGCCCTGATACGATTCCGCCATCTTGTCGATTTCGTCGAGCAAAAAGACGGGATTCTTTGCCTTGACGGAGCGGATACCTTCGATGATGCGGCCCGGCATTGCGCCGATGTACGTGCGGCGGTGCCCGCGAATCTCGGCTTCATCGCGCACGCCGCCGAGCGAGGCATGGACGAACGCACGGCCCATCGCGCGCGCAATCGAGCTGCCGAGCGACGTCTTGCCGACGCCTGGAGGCCCGACGAGACAGAGAATCGGCGCGGCCTTGTCGGGCATGAGCTGGCGTACGGCGAGGTAGTCAAGGATGCGTTCCTTGACATCCTTGAGCCCGTAGTGGTCGCGCTCGAGCACATCGCGGGCCGCGCAGATGTCGAGCTGCTCCTGCGTTTCATGCTGCCATGGCAGGTCGAGCAGCCAGTCGACATAGGTACGGATGACGTCGTTTTCGGGCGAGCGCTCACTCATGGCTTCCATGCGCTGGAGCTCGCGCTCCACGGTTTTCTGGACGTTCTCGGGGTACTCGCCTTCTTCGAGGCGCTTGCGGTATTCGGCGACTTCGGCCGAGCGCTGGCTGTCTTCGCCGAGCTCTTCGCGGATCGATTTGATTTTCTCGCGCAGATAATATTCCTTCTGCGTCTTCGTCATGCGTTCGTGGACGCGCGCGTCAATCTTCTTTTCGATTTCGAGGATTTCGAGCTCGCGGGCCAGCACGGACGAAAGCTTTTCCAGGCGTTCGCGGACGTCGATGCACGAAAGAAGCTCCTGTCGCGTCTCGAGGCGCAGGTTCAGATGGCTTGCAATGAGGTCGGCCATGCGGCCCGCATCGTCGATGAAGGCGACGGAGACGAGCGCTTCGGCAGGCACTTTGCCGCTCTGCTTGACCCATGATTCGAACTGGTCGATGACGCTGCGGATCAGCGCGTCATTTTCGACGGTATGCGCGCCGAGCTCTTCGTCGTCATACGTCTCGACTTCGGCTTCGACATAGCCGTCGAGCTTGCGATAGACGCGGATCTTGCCGCGCGTCTGTCCTTCAGCGAGGATGCGGACAGAGCCGTCCGGCAGCTTCACGAGCCTCTGGATTTCGGCGACCGTGCCGACGTCGAAGAGGTCTCGTTCTTCCGGGTTCTCGATTTCAGCATCGCGCTGCGTCACGAGGAGGACTTCGTGGTCGGTCATCATGGCCTGTTCGAGCGCGGCAATTGAGGCCGGGCGGCCGATGTCGAGGTGAATCATCATATAAGGGAAGACCAGCATGCCGCGCATGG
>ONJV01000155.1 GCA_900318215.1 uncultured Veillonellaceae bacterium | reverse complement strand
AAGACTTCCGTTTCAAGCGAGAGTGCCCCGCTCTCGATGTCCTGCCCGAGTTCCGCTTTCTGCAAAAAAGGCAGGACATCGACATTCCCGCCGAGCGCGACATTTTCCGCCAGCGTCGCATGCAGAAGTTCCGGCGCATGGCCCATCCGCGTCACGAGGCCGCGCAGCTCTCCTGCCTCCATTGACGAAAGCTCCTGCCCATCGACCGTCAGACAGCCGCCATACGGTACGAGCCCCGCCAGCACTTCGCCGAGCGTCGATTTGCCGCAGGCGACCGGCCCTGTCACGGCGAGGATTTCGCCCGGCCGCAGCGAAAACGACAGCCCGGAAAACAGCGTCTTCCCGCCGCGCTCGACCGAAAGATTCCGCGCCTCAATGGTCACGGGCGCGAGCGATACCTGCCGCATGACTTCCTCCTGCCTGCTTTCCAAGAGCGGCCGGATGCGCTGCCACGAGACCTGCGCTTTCTGCACGGCATTGAAGAGCTTTGCCGCATGCGACGATTTCACAGCGAATTTCAAAAAGCACGAGAAGAACGTCGTGAACGCTGCGATGTCCCACGTCCCCTGCATCACATAGCTGCCGCCGAGCCAGAAAATCGGCAGGACGCCGAGCAGCGACACGATGCGGTAGAGCGGCTGCATCGCATTTTCGAGCACGCCCGAGCGGATGGATGCCGCCTCGTACGACGCGAGCTGCGTCTCATAGAGCGCGTTGCGCCCCGCCTCGACGCCGCTCGTGCGGTAGAGCGCTTCGTGTCCGATGCGATCCATCGTCGCCGCCGCGAGTGCTCCCTCGCTTTCACGCGCCGCCGCGCTCGCCCGCGCCACGCGCTTTTTCAGCCGCGCCGCCCAGAAATATGCCAGCGGCAGGAACACGCACGAGCAGGCCGCGAGCCGCACGTCATACCATGCGAGCATCGCGAGATACGCGACCATCACGACGCCCGTGTCGAAGAGTTCCGTCGTGAATTTCCGGATGCCCTCCGTCGTCGCATCGACGTCCGTGACGGCCTTCGTCATCAGCGCGCCCGTGCCCTCCGCGCGCACGCGCTCCGGTTCCTGATGCACGAGCGCATGATAGAGCGCCGCCCGCATCCGGCGGTTGATGTGGTTCGCGAAACGCCGCACGAAGAAGCGCTTGCCCGCGCGGCTGCCCTGCACGACGACGATGACCGCGACATAGAGCCCCGCGATGCGCGCCATGTCCGCTGCTCCGCGCGTGCCGCCGAGGATGTCCGCAAGGCACTGCGCGAGCTGTCCCTCGAAATACGGTCCCGCCGTCATGCCGACATTGCAGACGAGCCCCGTGACCGTCAGGAACGCGAGCAGCCCCGCCTCCCCGCGCAGAAAGGAACGAATGCGGACAGGACGCTTCCGTCCGTTCATCCCCTGTTCTTTCGTTTCCATGCTCCATCTTCTTTCGTTTGATGATTCGATGATTCGATGTTTTTTCCATCGTATCGCTCATTCATAACGGTTGCATAAAGAAAAGCGGCAGGAACCTTCTCCTGCCGCGAAACGCTGCTCCTTGAACTTCTTCTTTTTTCAAAGGCCTCCCTTTTCCACCTGCTCCTCGCCAAAGAAATCGACAACTTTCGCCCGCGCACGCGCACGGATGTCGTCCGTGATATAGACCTGCGCGAGCAGCAGCGCCATCGCGATGGCCGCGAGGTCATCCGTATAGCCCGTGATGGGGATGAAATCGGGAATGGCATCGACGGGCAGGATGAAATAGCCGAGCGCCGAATAAATGCCCATCTTGACGCGCTTCGGGCAATTTGGCGACTGCGCGACATAATAGAGCTGGAGCGCCTTGTAGACCAGCGACACGCCAGCCTTCGCCGCATATCCCTTGAGCTTCTTCCAGAAGCCCTCTTCCGAATAGTCCTTTTCATGCGCGCTCATATCAATATCATCGAGAATTTCCGGCTCGATGGGCTCGTCTGCCTGCAGTTTGCGTTCCATACTTCATGCCTCCCTGTCATTTCATCAAATACGTGCCACCTTGAAAAGAGTCCCCGGCTACTTCTCGCGAAGCGGACGGATCCGCTCGACGAGCTTCACAACCGCGTCCTTCGCCCGCCGCTTGTACTGCAGCTTGCTGACGTCCGGATGTATTGCCTTGAAAGCTTCATAATTCGTGACGAGCGACACCGGATCGCCCGTCTTGTATGTGTGCAGGATGGCGATCACGGCTTTCTTCTGCGTACACCATTCTTTCACGAAGGCGTCAATCTGGTCGTTGATGATCTCGTCGATGCGCGTCTCGATGACGGTCATCGCATCCATGCCCTTGTATTTCGACGGCGTGCGCTTCATATCCTCCCAAAAACCTCGGATGACATCCGCGAGTGCCGGATTCGTCTCACGCAGGCGATCGATATGACGGTCGATGTCCTTGTCCTCGATGGGCTCCGTCACGAGCGCGTCCTCGTCCGGCATGTGCTTCTGGATGAGCGAAACGATATAGCGGTAGTCGATCGTGACGCTCGTGATCGTCTCGAGTTCATACTCCACGTCGATGGCCGCAGCATCCTCGCCGCCCGTTTCCTCATCGCGCTGCCGCAGGTTCGCGATGACGTTTTGATACTTTCCCTGATACTCCTGCAGCTCGTCCTCGCTTGTATGGTAGTCGCCGAGAGATTTCCCGTCCCAGTCCTGATAGACCTGCACCTCGCCATAGAGGCGGTCAACTTTCTGAAACGCGCGGGCGAACTTCTTCATCTGGTCGGGCTCCGACAGCAGCGCATCGACCGCCTCCGGCGTCTTTGCGATTTCGTGCAGCTCGCGCAACGCCGCCCGGAACTTCTTCTCGATTTCCTCGAACGACGGCGCACTCACGTCATTCGTGCCGCCATTCGAGTACAGCAGCAGCGCCGCGTCCACATCGCGCCGATATTCCTCCGAGCGCTGGAAAATGACAATCATGCCATAGCGCTTCGTACGGTCATAGAGACGGTTCGTGCGGGAAAACGCCTGGATGAGGTTCTGCGGCGCCAATGGCGGGCGGTCGACGAAAAGGATGGCGCATGGCGGCGCATCAAATCCCGTCAGCAGGCGGTCGACGACAATGACGATGTCGAGCTGGTTTTCGCGCAGGCGGTACATGCCCTTCTTCCGCGCCAAGCGGTCATTGAGATTCGTGTTGTACGCGCCGAGCTCCGCGAGCTGGAACTTCGTGCCGAACATCGCATTGTAATCATCGAGCGATGCCTGCATGTCCTCCTGATTCCCGATGGAGCCCACGTCATTTTCCGTGACCGTGTACGTGATCGCGACCTTCGGGAAATCGACACACTTCGCGCGAACGGACTCCGACACCTTGCCATCCGCGACAAATTGCTGGATGAGCTTGTAATACCGCTTGGCAATCGGGATGGACGGCACCGTCAGGATAGCCTCATAGGCGTTGCCGCGCTCGGCGTTCAGATGAAACTTTCCGGCCGCACGGTTCACGATGTAGTCGATGACCTCCATGCGGTGCGCGTCCGAATCATACACATCGTGCCCCTCGCGCTTCTGATACGCCGCGAGCACCTTCGCCTCCGTCTCGGCCGCATCGCCCTCCGCCAGGTCATCCGCCGCACCGAGGCCGAGCTTTTCGCCGAGCTCCAGGAGCTGGTCGTGCGACAGCGAATCCTTGTACTCGATCTGGAAACCGAGCACCGCCTTGTTGTGCAGCGCCTCCTTGATCGTGTACTTGTGCAGGCACGGGCCATAAAGCCCCTCCGTCGTGCGGGCGAGATTGCCTTTGCGCTGGCGCTTGTTCTCGTCAAAAATCGGCGTCCCCGTGAAGCCGTACCACATGGAGTTGGCAAAGAACCGCTGGAGGTCGCGCTGCGTCTCCGGCGTTACCGTCCGATGGCACTCGTCCACAACGAACGCGATGCGCAGGCTGCGGAACTTCTTCGTCTTCGGCGAATCCTTTTTCGCTTCGCTCGTGTACCGCTTCATCACGACTTGCATCTTCTGGATCGTCGTGATGATGACGAGGCGGTCGTTGCTGTAAAGCTTCCGCACGAGCTCGCCCGTATTGTCCGTATCATCGACATCGACGATGTCATTTTGAGCATACGCCTTGAACGAGAGCGACGTCTGCTGGTCGAGGTCTTTCCGGTCGATGAGGAACAGTGTCTTATCGACGCCCGGGATGAGCTGGAGATTCTTTGCCACCGTGTACGACGTCAGCGTCTTGCCCGAGCCCGTCGTATGCCAGACAAACCCCGACTGCCTCTGCGCCGACGCACGCTTGACCGCCTCGATGGCATGCACCTGGTACGGGCGCAGCAAAATGAGCTTCTTGCGCTCGGCATCGAGGACGCTGTAATGCCCGACCATTTCGTGCGCCTTCGGGATGCGCAGCACCTCGCTGGCAAACGCCAGATAATTCTCCACGGGCTCGTTCTCGCGATTTACCCACGGCGTGAGGAAATTCTCGTTGAGCCGCGCGCCGATGTCCGCCGCGAGATAGCGCGTATTGCTGCCATTCGTCACGACGAACATCTGCACCATGCCGAACAGCCCGCCAAACTTCCCCTGCTCGCTGTACTTCTTGATCTGACGAAACGCATCCATGTACGGGTGATCCTGATTCTTCAGCTCGATCTGTATCATTGGCAAACCATTGATGAGCAATGTCACATCGAAACGGCGCTGCCGATCTTCGTCATCTGCCTTGCTCGCGACATATTGGTGGATGATTTCGTACGACGAGCGGCCGCCTGCAATCTCGCGAGAACTGACAGCCATCAGATGGATTGTCCCTTTCGACGCATCCTCGCGATCCAATGGGATGACGGCCTCGCCATTCTCCCCAGCAAGCCAGAGCGCTGCCCGATATGGCGTCTTTGCCTGGTCGAGCATGAACTCGCAAATCTGGTGGAACTCCTCGTCCGTAATCGCCTGCCCATCCAGCACGCCGACATTGTTCTGATTCAGCTTCTGACGAAAATTTGCCCAGAGCACCTCCTCCGTCGTAATGTCCGGGCGGTATGTCCACTGCGACTCCCCTGTCATAAGCTGGTCGATGAGTCGTTGCTCCATCACGGATTCTTTCTCTGCCATAATTTTTTCATCTACCCTATATTGTCATATTTCAGATTGCTATCGTCATACAAAAGTTGTACAATATCCTCAAAGAGGTGATTCCTATGGCACAAGCTGTATTAAGCGTGCGAATGGACCGCACGGACAAGGAAAATTTTGATGAATTTTGCCACGCTGCTGGCATGAACGCTTCCGTCGCCGTCAACATGTTCGTCAAGGCCGTCCTCAAGAGCCAGCGCATCCCGTTTGACATCACGGGAGATCCGTTCTATTCCCCTGCAAACCTGCGCCATCTGCGTCATTCCATCGCACAGGCAGAAGCAGGGCAACTCGAATCGCATCCGCTTCTGGAGGTCGAAGACGAATGAATTTACAATGGACGCCGGATGGTTGGGCCGACTATGTCTATTGGCAGACAGAAGACCGAAAAACGCTCCGTCGGATCAACAAGCTAATCAAGGACATGCTGCGCACGCCCTTTCAAGGCATCGGCAAGCCGGAACCTCTGCGCTATGACCTGTCAGAATACTGGAGCCGCCGCATTGATGATGCAAATCGCATCGTCTATACTGTCAAAGGAGATGTCCTCATCATCGTGCAATGCCGCACACATTACGAATAATCCAAGCCGTCTGCTTATGCGGGCGGCTT
>ONJV01000151.1 GCA_900318215.1 uncultured Veillonellaceae bacterium | reverse complement strand
AGCGTTTCGAACAAGTAAGCACGCGCATTGAGATAGGGCTTCTGCAAGCTCTTGCGGAACCGTGCCGCCTCTTTGGAAACGTCGCTCGTCTGCCGCGCGTAGCCCGGCAGGCTGAGGAGCCAGCGCTGCATCGCCCGCACGAGCGGCGCAAAGCTCCCATCAACGCGTTCCTGCGGTGCAAGCTCTTCGATAAAGAGTGATTCGAGGCCTCGGAAGTATGCGTCCTTTTCCGCACTCCACTGCTCGCGCTGGACGCGGTAGCGTTCGGGATGCGCCTCAATCGCGCGGAAGAGGTCGGCGCGAAGCTCCATCTCGCGCCCGTCTGCTCCCAGGATAGTCATATGGTCGCGCCGTCCGTGCAACGCTGCCGCAAGGAGGATGGGGATGGGGCCGCGCTTCATCGCAATCCGGCCTGCGGGAGCGCAGAGCGCATCGTAGAGATAGCCGAACGAAGATTTTTCCCCGCCATCGGCCTGTGCAAAAAAGCCGCAGATCATCTGCATGACGTGCTCGATGCGTTCATCGGCAAGCCCGGTCAGACGGAGCGTTTCCTGCTCGCCCTCGCGCACGAGGATGCCCGTATGGCGGAGCGCACTCCGCACGAAGGCCATGCCCTGGCTCACGCCCTTCTGCCCGAGATCGGGCGCGAGGTCCGGCGCGAGCAATGCTTCGATGACGCGCTCCCGCGTCCGCTGAGATGCGGGCGTCAGGGTATTGCGGTTCAGCGTCTCGTTGTTGATGACGGGCGTTCTGTCGTAGATCGTCGCACAGATGTTCGAAAGCATGCGTGAAAGCTGGGCGCGCCGCTGAATCTTCCGCTGCTTTCCCTCATAAAAATACCAGACGCCGCCGCGCTCCGGTTCCGTCATATCGCGCAGGAATGCCGTGAGCAATGTGCCCGCATCAGCGCGTACGAGCTCGTATTCTTCCCGCAGCACGCGGTCATCCGTTGCCGCGCGGAGCTCACCTGCCGCGAGATAGCGGTAGGCCGCCGCCTCGATGGCCGGGCAGCGCTTTGGCAGGACAAAGAGGCAGCGCTCGGCATGAACGGGCCGTGCGGCCAGCTGCTGCCGGAGCGTCGCGACATCCTCGCCCGATGCGGGCAGCAGGGCAAAGACCATGCCATCGACCGCCGTCTCCGAAAGCATCGCCTCCCAGTCCGTTTGCGCAAGGAACGCCAGCCCTGTCACGAAGCGGAACGCAAAGTACCGCGTCATCTCGAAATCATCATTGTATTTCGCAGGATAGAGGTACACGTCTTTCACGAGATCGTTGAGCACTTCGACGAGCGGCCGCTCCGTGCGGATCTTTTCGGCACGATCCCGGCACCGCTGCTGCACATCGATGCCAGACGCCTCCTTGATGGAGAGCATCCCGCTCCCCGGGCGTTCATGGAGGAGATACGCCTCATCCGTCAGCGCGTGGAGCGCGCGCACGACATGCTGCGTCGCGGCGGCACCGTCATAGGCGAAGACGATGACATCCGCCGTCGGCAAGAACTCCGCGCCCTGCGCGACCATTTCGAGGAGCGCGACCGTCTTCAGGAGCTTTCGGGAAAGTGCATCCTTTGTCCGCGCGAGCGCCTGCAACGTGCGGCGGTAGACCGCACCGACGAGGCTCGTATAGGCTTCCTGCCGGAAGAGTGGCTCGAAATAATCAAAGAGCTGGTCGGGCCGCAGGAGCGGGAAATCATCCCCCGCCGCTCCGGCCTGCCGCAGAAAATCCGTGAGCGTATTGCGGCTGTCGCGTGCGAGGAACGTGAAGAGCGTCCGCTCGTTCTGCGCGACGAGGTCCGAGAGGCGCGGCAGAAGGTACACCGTCAGCGGATGCAGGGGATAGCAAGTACGCACGGCAGCCGCTTCGTCGCGGGCATCGGCGAGGATATGGAGAGCGGACGTCCGCGCGATGAGCGCTGAAAATGCCGCGTCATGTGCACGCGAAAAGGCCGCGAATGCCGCAGGCTCCTTCTCGATGACGCGCCCGATGAGTTCGTAGGCTTCGGCAAAACTTTCCTGCATTTCCACATGCACGAAGCGCTCGGAAACGCCGCGCCAGCCATCGACTTTGGATTTTGAGAGGCGGCCGAGATAGTTCGTGACATCCTTGTGCGTGATGAGCAGCAAGTGAAGCTGCGCTGCGCCGCTCCGTCCCGCCCGCTCTGCAAAATCTTGCAAGAGGCGCGTCTCGCTGATGCTGGCTGTCTCAATCTGTGATTCAAGGTATTTGCCAAACTCATCATAGACGACATAAAGGCCGCGATACCCATGTTCTGTGACAGCACGGGCCGCCTGCGCGTAAAGCTCGACGACATCGGCATCCACATAGGGTTCGAACGTGCTGCCCGCCGTAAGCTCCGGGTAAACAGTGAGAAACGCCTGGTAGCTCGCACCATCAAAAGCCGCGAGCCGCGCGAGGAATGTCTCCATTGAGACGTCGAGGCGCTCCCCGAGTGCCCGATACGTTGCAGGAAACGCTTTCTTCCACCGCTGGATCTGCCGGACAGCCGCCTGATACGGCGTCTCTGGCAGGAGCCCCGTGAGATGTGCTGCTGCGAGCGTGCGCTTCAGCGCGAGCAGAAAGGCGGCCGACAGATCCTTCTGCGTGCCATCGACGATGACAGGCAGAAGCGGCAAAGCCTCCTCCGCAAGCACCTGCTCTCCAAGATACTGCGCGAGCTGCGGCCGCTCCGTGCGCAGGACGGAAAGCAAAGGCGCGAGCGCCTCCTTGTGGCGCTTTGCGAGCAGCGAGAGCAGAACGAGCACGGCATGCGACTTTCCTTTGCCATACGCACCGACGAGCAGATGGGCGCGCTCCGTGGCATGCGGTGCCGTCGCGAGCACGAGCTCCTCGATGACGCGCAGCGTCGCCTCCGTCGGCACGAAATCGCGCACCTTGTCCGCGCGTGCGAGGTCATACGCGAGATTCACCGAGCTCTGGAAGCCGCTGCGCGGCACGATCATCTGTTTTCCGTTCATCCTTCTCCGACCAGTCCTTCATAGTATCGCTCCGCCCAGGCAAGCGGCGGCTCTTTCGTCCGGATGCGCACGACATCGATTCCCGCGGTCCGCACGACCTGGAGTGCGCCAGATCGCTCCATCCGATAGAGCATCGCGAGCAGCCCCGCAAAATCGAGCCCGAACGTCCGCCCGGCACCTGCCATTTCCTCTGTTCCCGATAGCACATCCTGCAAGGACAGTTCTGCCCTGCCTTTCGCAAAAGCGAGCAGAACGGCTAAAAAAATCTCGGACGGGATGTTCGCAGGATCTTGCAATTCCCGCCGATATACCTTGCTCTTTCCCTCCTTGCCACCAGTTCCATCCACGGAAACAGGACGCAAGAGGCCGAGCGCACCAAGCGGGCAGTCGATATTGCTCTCCGGATCGACACGTCCCTTGAGCAGCGTGCGCGGGATATAGGTAGCAAGGATGCAGTCAAAATCACTCGCCAGCGAGCTCTCAGCCGCATCAGCCTCTCCGCGCAGGGCATGCACGAAATCCTCTTTCGTGAACTCCTGCATCAGGAAGCGCTGAAAGAAGAAATGCCATGACGTCGCAAGCTCTTCATTTGTCACAAGGTGCGCATGCAGGAGCCAGAGCGTTCCAATTTCTTCAATATATGGGTCTTCCCGCCAGATGAGCTCGCCGAGCTCTGTCAGCTTCTGCACGCGGTGACTGCCTTCGCTCGTTTCCTTCGTGAGGCCCGTTGCCTGCATCCAGTAGCGCAGCGATTTCACCATGTTGCTGCCGAGGCCGAGCTCTTCCATCGCATCTTTTGCAAGAAAGATGTCTCCGCGCTCACGCACATGCTTCATGCCTTTGTACAGCCAGCCGCGCCGAATGGCAAACGATTCATGACCCTTGAATTTCATACGCACTCTCCAGATTTGATTTCAAAAATTTATGCATGAGGCAGCCGCCGTCGAGATACTTCGCCGTCACGCACATCTTGCAATGACGGCATTTCTCGGGCGAAATCTCATAGCTGTCCGCGCGCACTGTGATGGCTCCGTGCGGGCAGAGCGATTCGCATTTCAGGCAGCGGCGGCAGGCATTGAATTTCCGTACCTGATACCCCGCCATGCGCTGAAGTGCCTCATGATCTTCGACATTCAGCGTCTTCACCTTCACCGCATAGTCATAACCGTCCTGCGCGAACGGCTGGAGCGAAAGAATCGGCACCATCGTCCGCGGATCAAGCACGAGCACCTCATGCAGGAGCTTTCGGCCGAGTTCTTCCGACACAATACCGAACGGCACAAAAAGATTCGTGAACGCCCGCGTCATCGGGCGATTCAGCCGATAGATCTTCGCGTGCTCCTCCGCCGTACAGTTTGAAAAGCGAAGCTTCACATCCTCTGCCGCGCGCAGGCCGTTGCCGCCCTGGCGGCTCTTCCAGTTGCCGGAATCGACATATTCCTCTGGGTCGGGCTTGCCGACCTTCTTCGCGAACGCGATGAGCTGGTTCCGCCACCGCGTCGACTGCTCCGGCAGGTAGATTTTCGACAAAAAAATGGCGCGCGGCGTGTTGTTCGGACAGAGCCAGCAGCCAACGCGGTCATAGCCGAGTCGATAGGCCTCGTTGAAATCGAGATGCTCGCCTAAGATATAGAGCCAGATGTCGATGTCATGCCAGAGAAAGACCGGCGACGCAACCGTCTGCCGCTGGATCTTCACCGAGCTTGCGTCATCCTCGACGCGATGATACTTGCTGCGCGAGACGGATTCAAACTTCCGGATGCCATAGAACGTCAGCACACGGCTCCCTTTGAAGAGGCTCGTGAGCGCTCGCGTGATCGGCCCCGTTTTGAACATGGTGCAGCACCACCGCATCATGCGAGCGGGCGGCCCGATGTCCGAACAGACATTGTAAAAATCCTGTTCGCGGTTCTTCGCGACTTTGAAGATAGCCTGCGGATGCGTTTTGCGGAACCGCCGCACATAGTCCTGCGTCATCGGGAATTCCAGCGTCGTATCGCCAAAGATGTGCACGAGGCTTGGATTCGCGAGCGCCCGCACGGCGAGATCGGCTGCTACCGTCGAATCCTTGCCGCCCGAGAACGACAGCACGATCTGTTCCTCTGAAAATTTTGACGCTGTCTCGCGGACGAAACGAAATGCTTCCTCCGTGAGCATCTGGAGACGCGCCTGGTTTGCACGCACAAAGCGTTCCATCTGCGCATCGAAAAATTCGTACGTATTCTGCGGGGAATACTCTGAAAGTCCCTTGCGAAGTGCTGCCACATCAGCGGCCTGAAACGTCCTGATGGGGATGGCCATCGACTTTCCATCAATAAAGTAGCGGCTGCCGCACGCCCAGACGCTCTTTTTCAGATAGGCGAACGGCTCCGCTGTCAAAAGCTCGATAAGCAGGCGTTCTTCGGGGAAGACAGGACGCACATCCCGTGCAAGCTTCTTGAGACGTCCGCCGCAGAGCGGGCAATCCGGGTGCTCTGCATCTTCCCGCACGACGATTGGAACCTGGCAGGACGGGCAGTAATCCATTCGAACAGGAACATCATCCTCCGTCCGGCTGCCGCAAACCTCGCACAGCTCTGCATCTGTCTCCCGTTCACAGACCTTGCACCACAAACGAGCCACCTCCCCATCGCCGTGCGGGGACAAACGCATGGTTTTGTCCCCGCTACGACAGTTGAAAAAGTGACTCGTTTTGGGTTATAACTCAACTTTCCCACCCGCCAATAGCGGCTGGAATCGCGTACCATACGGCTCCATTGGTCGATAGATTGTTTTCTTGACAACACAAAGGCACCTTGC
>ONJV01000150.1 GCA_900318215.1 uncultured Veillonellaceae bacterium | reverse complement strand
CTCCTGCCGATGGAACCGGAAATTTCCGTCGGCAGGAGGCCGTTTTTGCTTT
This sequence comes from uncultured Veillonellaceae bacterium, assembly GCA_900318215.1. Taxonomy (GTDB): domain Bacteria; phylum Bacillota; class Negativicutes; order Selenomonadales; family Selenomonadaceae; genus Selenomonas_C. The sequence continues at coordinate 5,782 of ONJV01000150.1, read as the reverse complement.
TACGGGGACATATCGACTGGGAATTTGTACGCAGGGTGGAGTGTACATTTTTATCACAGCGGAAAGAGGAAAATATCCACATTCCATCGAAAAATAGAGCTGAGGCAACATGCGACGCGAGAATTTCGGGAGGGTGATGGTTCATGCGCATCGCGACTTGGAACGTGGAGCGTTTGTCTCCGCAGAAACGATTGCCAGGCATATTGGAACAGTTGCAGCGCGTGGATGCGGATGTCCTCGTGCTGACGGAAACGGATATGCGCATCCAGCCCCAATATCCGTATGCATTTCATACGCCGTTACTGTCCGAGGCTGTGGATGGAGACTACTACCGCCCGACGGAGAATCGTGTGTCTATCTTCACGAAGTATCCAGCCATCCGGCAGTATCCAGTCGCGGACGCGAATACGTCCCTCTGCGTCGAGCTCGAAACGGAGCGTGGCCCATTCGTGGTTTACGGGACGATTTTCGGTATTTATGGAAACCGCAGGCCGTCGTTTCGGCAGGACATCGAAGAGCAGATGGAGGATGTGCGGCGCTTGGCGGAGCATGGTCATGCAATCTGCCTCTGCGGCGATTTCAACTGTTCTTTTTTCGACAACTACTATTTCACGAACTGGGCACGGCAGACGCTGACGGATACGTTCGCAGCGTGCGACTTGGAGCTCGTGACAGGGGGCCAGCCGGAGTGCATCGACCATATCGCACTTTCACGCAGCTTTCCGCGAGAAGGCACAGTAACTGTTCGAGAGTGGAACCTCGATAAGACGCTTTCCGACCACAAGGGCATTTGCATCGACATTTGAAATAGCTAGGAGATGCACCAATGGAGATTCGAGGAGGATTCATGAACGAAATCAAAAATGGAGCAGCAAGGCTCTGGACACCAGAATTTCTTTCCATGAGCGGCAGCAATTTCCTGCTGTTCATTTCGCAATACATCATGATCGCGGCGCTGCCCATCTATATCATGGACAGCCTCGGTGGCGGTGAGCTCGAAGCCGGCATGGCGATGACGTTCTTCCAGATCGGCACGGTGACGGCGCGGCCGCTAGCGGGACGCTTGATTGACGGCATCGACAAACGCCGGTTGCTTCGTATCGTCGCGGTGCTCTTCATTGTCATCATGGGAGCGTTTCTCGTCTTGCCCGGACTCATGGGCATCTATGGATTGCGCCTTGCGCATGGCGCCCTGTTTGCTGTGGCGACGACGGCTGCTGCGGCGCTCGCCGTCCTTGTCCTCCCGCCCGAACGGAAAGGCACGGGCATCGGCTATTTTGCCCTATCGACGAATCTCGCGATGGTGGTCGGTCCGATGCTCGGCCTTCTCATCATCGGGGGGCTCGGAGCGCGCGTGATGTTCGCATTCCTCACGGCGTGTGCCGTCTTGACAGCGGTGCTCCTGCTCTGGAGGAAGCTGCCGGACGAGATCATGCAGCCATCGCGCCGACGGAGGAAGGGATTGTCGCTCCGGGATTTCTTCGAGCGGCGCTCGGTGCCGGCAGCCTTCCTTGGCGGGCTCGTATTTTTCGCTTATGGCGGCGTGCTGACGTTCCTGCCGCTCTATGTGAGGAGTCTCGGGATGCAGGAGGAGACGAGCTTGTTCTATGCGGTCTTCGCTGCCGTCATCGTCGTCTCGCGCCCGCTCATCGGCCGCATGTTCGATCGCTTCGGCCCTGACGCGACCGTCTGGCCGGGATTCGTTGCTTTCGGCCTCGGCATGGTGCTGCTTGGCAGTGTAGAAAGCCTCGTCGGGCTTTTTGTGGCGGCTGCCGTGCTCGGCCTCGGATTTGGTGCGCTTTCTCCCGCCTTCCAGACGCTTGCTGTCACGAGCGCCCCGCCTGCGCGCAGCGGAGTCGCGACAGCGACCTATTTCTGGTCGCTCGATATCAGCGTCGGCTTGGCTGCTGTCTTGCTTGGGTTCGTTGCCACGGCTTGCGGATATTCATTCCTCTATGGAATCGTGTTGCCAGCCGTCATCGTGGGGAATGCCATCTGCTATTTCTTCTGGAGAAAAACGGCTCGCGTCGGTCGCCGTCGTAAATGAATGGATTTCAGGGAAAGCCGTTGGAAGGTTGAAACATCCGGAGATTAGGCAGTGAGGAAGAAATTTATGGGCGGTGACAGAATGAGCATCGAGAGTGATGTGTTTGAACGGCATCAGCCGGATGGGAAACGCTGTGAGGCGTATGGATTCCAGCGGGCGGGAGACGTGTGGCGGTTGGAACGGACATTCCTCGATGGTGCGTTCCGTGCGGCCGTGACGATTGATGCGGTGGGGCGGGTGACGGGCGAGGTCATCGATACGATGACGGATGAGGAGTATCTGCCGTTGCGCTTGAAAAATCCTGCTGGCAGCTACGTCTACGGCGTGCGTCATGCGTACGAGGAACTGCTGCGCGGCATCGCGGAGGCTTGCTTCGTCCGCGTGCCGTTCGCGTCGGCGCAGGCGAACCGCATCTGCATGAAAGTTCAAGAAACGTGGGGCGATGCGCCGGAGTTTCCGTGGAAGGAAAAGGCGTATGCGACAAGCGGCGTGTTCCGCCATCCGGAGACGCAGAAATGGTACGGCCTCATTATGCCGGTGACGTGGGCAAAACTCGTGCCGGGGCGGGAGGGGCGCGTGGAAATCCTCAACGTCAAGGTCGGCGATGCCGCCGGCGCGGCCGCGCAGGAAGGGCGCTATCCCGCCTATCACATGAACAAGAAATATTGGATTTCCATCGTGCTCGATGATACGTTGGCGGACGATGATATCTGGCCGCTGCTCGCTGAGAGCTATGCGTTTGCCGCGAGAGGAAAGAAACGATGCTGACATCGAAGGAATTGCTGGATCGCTTGAACGCTGTCTTCGGCCCGCCCGAGGGCTGGCCAGGGAATACGGTGACGATCATGGCGACGGCAGTTATGGTGCAGAACACGGCGTGGACGGCAGTCCTGCGGGCGTTAGCGCGTTTCCCGCAGGAGCTTACAGCGGAGTATTTGTTGGCGCTGCCTGTCGGAGAACTGATGGACTATATCCGCCCGTGCGGTTTCATGCGACGGAAGGCCGAGACCATCCAGAAGGTCATGGCGTGGTATGGGCGGTATGGGTTCGATGCGGTGAAAGTGGAGACTGCCCAGCAGGAAACGCTGCGGCAGGAGCTTCTCGAATTGAAAGGCATCGGCGAAGAGACGGCGGACGTCATTTTGCTCTATGCGTTCCATAAGCCTGTGTTCGTACTCGATGCCTACACGCGCCGGATGCTGAAGCGGCTGGGCGGCACGATGCAGACGGACACAGAACGGCGGGCATGGTTCATGCAAGGTATTCCGCACACGGCGAAAATGTATGATGACTATCACTGGCTGCTCTTGGAGCACGGCAAGCGGTACTGTAAGAAGCGCCCGCTCTGCGAGGAGTGCCCGCTGCGCGAGGCGTGCGCACAGGATGTGCAGGATGAAAAGTGAACGAAGGGAGGCGGTTCTATGCCGGGAAGCGGCGTTTTGGTCAATGTCTTAGGGATTGTTTTTGGTGGACTGCTCGGGATGGCGGCGGGGCGGCTCATCAGTGAGCGGTTTCAAAAGACGCTGATGATGGCGTGTGCGTTGGCGGTGTTGTTCCTCGGGCTCGGCGGAAGCCTTGCACAAATGCTGAAGGCTTCGCCTGATGGGACGATGACCTTCGTCGGTTCGTATATGATGGTGGGAAGCCTCATCATTGGTGCGCTGCTCGGTGAAGCGATTGATATCGAAGACCGTATGGTGACCTTTGGCGAATGGTTGAAGAAACGAGCCGGAGGCGAAAGCGACAGTCGGTTCGTCGATGCGTTTGTCACGGCATCGCTCACGGTCTGCATCGGTGCGATGGCGGTCATCGGCCCCATCAATGACCGTTTGCTCGGTGATCCGATGGTGCTCTACATCAAGACGGTACTCGACTTTGTCATCGTTCTCCTGATGACGGCGACGCTTGGGCGCGGCTGTATTTTTTCTGCGCTTTCTGTCGGCATCTTCGAGGGTGCAATCTTTCTTTGCGCAGGGCTGCTGGAGCCCGTGATGAGCGCAGCTGCGCAGTCGAATCTTTCGTACGTCGGAAATATTCTCATCTTCTGTGTTGGTGTCAACTTGCTCTGGAAAACAGGCATTCGAGTGGCAAACCTGCTGCCAGCCTTGGCGATTGCCATTGCATGGGCGTGGATTTAACGAAAGGAACGTATCTTTATGAAAATTGATTTGTCGTATGAGACGGCTGCTGCCGTCGTGGAAAAGGTGCCTCCATCTGGATTCGATGGCGACGCTTTCCAAATTTGGACATTTCGGTACGCATTTTGACTGTATGGGAAAGACGTTTCCACTCGAAAATTGCGAGCGGAATGGCGTGGCGTTTGATGTGCATGATATCCGTGACCGCGAGATTGCTCCAGATGATATCGACCTTGCGAAAGTGCAAGCCGGCGATTTCGTCCTGCTGTACACGGGGACGATTGAAGAGGTGGAGTATGGCAGCAAAGCATATTTCGCCGTGCATCCCGTGATTTCTTGGGCGTTCATCGATGCTCTGATCGCGAAAGGCGTCAGCATGATCGGCGTCGATATGTCGGGCTTGCGCGTCGGCAAGGAGCATCCGCAGGCCGACCAGCGTTGCGCGGACGCGAATGTTTACGTCGTGGAAAATCTCGTTCATCTTGGCGAGGCCTGCAAGCTGACAGAAGCAAGGACGGCGTTCATCGTCCATACCTATCCGCTCAACATGACGGGATGGACGGGTCTGCCTTCGCGCGTCATCGCGGAAACATTGTGAAATTAGGGAGAGATTCCTGCGCATTGGGATGTTCAGAAGTTGAAATATATCCTTCATGAGCGAAATGAGAGGAATTTCCCCATCAAGTCAGAAGAACGGCTGTCCCTGTCGATTGATAAGGGCGTTACTTTGTATGCGGAGAAGACGACGAATCTTGACCGCTACAAAGACGATGTGACGCAATATAAATTGGCGCATCCTGGCGATCTCGTCATGAACAGCATGAACATGATTGTTGGTGCATCTGGCGTATCTGATTATTTTGGTTGCGTCAGTCCTGCGTATTATGTCTTTTTCGATGAAGATAAGGAACACGAAACCACAAAATATATGGGGTATGTGTTCCAGACACCGCGCGTTTTGAGTGTCTTGCGAAGACTCGGCAAAGGTATCATGTTTATCGACCGCGGCCACGGGCGCATCAATACGTGCCGATTGAAGGTTTCTCGCTATGATTTGTTCCACTTGCCTTTGCCATTGCCTCCAGCTTCGGAACGCATAGAAATCATTGCCTTTCTTCAACGAGAATGCAATGTGGTTGATGCAATCATCTCAAAGAAGCAAGAACAACTTGCGACCCTCGCCGCCTACAAGAAATCCCTGATCTACGAATACGTCACCGGCAAGAAAGAGGTGCCGACCGATGAATGACATCATGACCGAAAAGGAATACCAGCACTTCATCATGAGTTATCTGGAGCACCGCAACGGCTACCACATCCGCCATGCGACGAAGGCGGGCGGGGATTATGACCGGCGGTTTGCCATGGATCGCGGCATGCTGTTCGAGTTCCTTTCGCAGACCCAGACGGACAAGCTCGCGGAGCTGCGCAAGCAATACGGGAAGACGACCGAGGAAACCCTCGTCAATTTCCTCAACAGCGAAATCACGAAGAAGGGCAGCAGCCTCATTCATGTGCTGAAGCATGGCGTCGATGTCACGCCGTCGCTGCATCTCGACCTCATGTACCGGAAGCCGGCCACGGATTTCAATCCGCA
>ONJV01000108.1 GCA_900318215.1 uncultured Veillonellaceae bacterium | reverse complement strand
GTCTGCACCAGCGTAGTAGATTCATAGGTCTTGGGCAAGGCAAAGGACACGATAAGTGCCAGTGCTGTACAACCGCCCACGATGGTGCCCACGGTCTTGCGGCGGTCGTACAGGATTTGCGTTAATTTTCCCAAGTCGATTGTTTCTTCTGTTTGTACATTATTTTCCATGTATCATTTCTCCGTTTTCATATTACTTAACGCATATTCACAGCACTGCCGAACCAGATTATTCACGGACACTTTTTCGTGTTCCGCTACTTTGGTCAGCTCGTCCAATAGGTTTGAGGGGAGCCGGAAGGTTTTATTGATCATTTCTTCGGTCTGTTTGACTTGGAACATGAGATTCTTCCTTTCGTTCATGTGTTTTTTACATACTCCATTATATTAGCACATATGCCCCCCCCCACAAGACATTAAAGAAAAAAATTTACTTTTTATCCCCAATAGTGCATTATTTTGAAGTTTTTTTGCACTAAAAAAAGCGCTAGACGCATTGTTAACTCTTTAACAATGCGTCTAGCGCTTTTCTTTATATAATGGTTATGTACTTATTTCTTTTCGGAAATGCTATGGCAATCAGCACAACCACAACCGCAGCCGCCACTTTCACTACCACAGCAATCGTTATGCCCGGAAACAAAATTATGATATACATGTTTCAAGGCAAAGAACAGGGCAACAGCCAATACTAAACCTACAATATAGGTTGCCATAGTCATTCCTCCCATTAGAAACCTAAGAGGCTGCCAATCTGGTAAACCAGCAGGGAAACCACCCAAGCAATAGCAAACATATACACAGCGGAGAAGCCCATCCACTTCCAGCCGCCAGCTTCTTTCTTAATCGTACCCAAAGCTGTTACGCACGGCGTATAGAGCTGGGAGAATACCATGAACGCGAAGGCAGACAGTGCCGTAAAGCTCGTTGCCATGCCCGTTTCCAGCAGGGTATCTGCCGTTTCCACAGCATCTTCTGCTTCCGTGGAAACTTCATCAGCACCATAAAGGATACCAATCGTCGCTACTACAGTTTCCTTAGCCATGATACCGGAGAGCAGGGCTGCGCCGGCTTCCCAGGTAGCAAAGCCATGGAACACAAAGAGCGTGCTCATCCAGTTGCCCAGCGTTGCCAAGATGGATTCGTTGATTTCGCAGGGGCCATCGAAGTTGTAGTTGGACATAACCCACAGCAGAACAGAAGCGGCAAAGATAATGGTACCGGCTTTAACGAGGTAGCCCTTACCCTTATCCCAGGTTTCCAGGAGAACCGTCTTCATATCCGGCATACGATACGGCGGAAGTTCGAGCAGGAATGTGGAACCGCCATCCTTAAATACGGAACTGCCGAGGATTTTGGCGGCAACAATCGCCATGATTACACCGATGATGTACATCGCAAAGACCACATTAGCGGCATTATCCGGGAAGAACATGGCAGCAAACAGTGCCATAATCGGCAGTTTTGCACCACAGGTCAAGAACGGCGTAACCATAATGGAAACCATACGGTCTTTTTCCGAATCCAAAGCGCGCGCACCCATAACGGCAGGCACAGCGCAGCCAAAGCCCATCATCAACGGCATAACGCCTTTACCCGTGAGGCCGCAGCGGCGCATAATCGGGTCCATGATGAAGGCAATGCGGGCCATATAGCCCGTACCATCGAGGAAGGACAAGCAGAAGAACAGCACAAAAATCAGCGGCACGAAGGTGAGCACGGCACCCACACCAGCGATAACACCATCGCAGACGAGGGATACCATCCAGTCAGCCACACCGGCTGCTTCCAAGGATTCCTTGGCAAAATCGAGGAAATCTTCATTGATGGCTGCATCCAGAGCATCGGCAATCGGCTGGCCGATCCAGGTAAACGTGATCTGGAAGACCGCATAGAGGATGCAGAGAAAAATCGGCAACGCGAGCCAGCCATTCGCGAGATAATGGTCGATTTTCTCCGAGCGCGTCTGGCCGACATTCCCCATGTCGACGGCCTGCGCCATGACATTGTCAATCAGCGCATAGCGCGCCTCGCTGATGGCTTCGAGCTTTTCGGCATCGCTCTTGCTGCTCGCTTCGATCTCTTCGATTTTCGCGATGTGGTTCTTCACGAGTTCGCTCGGCTGGTACTGCGCCATGATCGTCGAAGTGAAAACATCGAGCAAATGGCGCGTGCTCTTCTTGCTGCGGCCGACCGTCTCGACGCATGGCATGCCGAGGCATTCCTCGAGCTTCTTCGTATCGATGCGCACGCCACGCCGCTTCGCATCGTCCTGCATGTTGAGGTCGATCAGGAGCGGGATGCCCTTTTCGAGCAGCTGCACCGTCAGGTACAGGTTGCGCTCGATGTTCGAGCTGTCGACGACATCGACGACGAGGTCGAGCTTCGTGTTCATGAGGTAATCGATGACGATCTTTTCCTCCGGGCTGCGCGCGTTGACGCTGTACGTGCCCGGGAGGTCGACGACGGAAATCGCGCGATCTTTGTACCGCGTGTAACCGACTTTCTTGTCGACCGTGACGCCGGGCCAGTTGCCAATCTTCTGGCGAGCGCCTGTGAGTTCGTTGAAAATCGTGGACTTGCCGGTATTCGGATTGCCGGTGAGTGCGACTGCTAATGTTGACATTGTTGAAAAACTGTCTCCTTTCGCTGCCTTGCGGCCTTGCTGCTTTCACCTTTTCATTTTCAGCCAGGATGAATCACATCAGCTCATCCAACCTGCTCGACCGCGATCTTCTCCGCATCTGCCTTGCGGATGGCAAGGTTGTACGAACGCACGCGGATGGCGATGGGATCGCCGAGCGGTGCCGAGCGCAGGATCTGGACTTTCGTGCCCGGAATCAGCCCCATCGTCATGAGCCGTTCCTTCAGCGCGGAGTCGCCGATTTCTGAAATCTTGAGATTCATGCCGGTTGTTCCGTCTCTGAGTGTCATCGATGACACGCCTCCTCAATCAATGATGATAATGATAGCGTTTCTACGTCAATTATGATAACTCATATCATTGACAGTTGTCAATAGTTTTCATTTGCGTTCCCCCCTTTTTTGTGGCCCCCTCTCAGAGGGGGCTGTCAGCGAAGCTGACTGAGGGTGTGTCGAAGGTATGACAAAACCTAGACAAAAAAATTCGAGTCGAAGGCACCATTTTTACCTTCGACTCGAATTTTTAATCAAAAGTGGAGTTCTACCTTCGACACACCTTCAGGCCCTTCGGGCCAGCTCCCTCTGAGAGGGAGCCATATATGCTCAGTGGATGCCGTATCTTGTCCGGTACGCCAGATTGCACTCGCGAATCTCTTTTTCGCCATCGATATACGGCTGATACATCTCGAGCACGTCGCCTGCGCCGAGGGCGCAGCCGTCGCAGTTCTCGCAGCCGTTGCCGCAGGTGATGGACCTCTTGACGATTTCGGCGCGCTCTTCGCGCGTCGTGTCTTTGATCAGAATGCTTTTCATCGCCGATTCCTCCCTTGCCTCTGAGAATTTCTTTCATACATTCTACCACAACAGGAGCATCTGGCGCATGAAAAATCACGCAGTTTTCGCGCGGCTGAGTTTCAGCCGCCGATGATACAGCACGCCGCCGACGAGGAAGAAGCCGATGGCGAGCGCTGTGAGCTTTTCGATGCTTTCCCAGTAATGCGGCGAGCTGCCGATCAGGAAAAGTTCGCGGACGGTGTTCGAGAAATGCGAGAGCGGGAAGAACTGGCTCGCGAGCTGCATGCCATCGCCCATCGATTCCGTCGGCCATGTGTAGCCCGAAAAGATGAACGACGGCACTGGATAGAGGATGGCAGCGCGCACGAACGGCAGCTCGGCAGGGAAAAACGAGCTGAAGAAGAAGCAGAACGCCGTGACGGCGAGGATGAAGATGGCTGCGAGCGCGAGCAGCTGGCTGAGCGGTGCGCCGAGCGGAATCTCAAGCCCCTGCGTCACGACAGCGACGACGAGGCCGTACGACATCATGCCGAGGAGCCAGTAGACGACGGTTTTGACAAGCACGATCTGCCACGTCCTATATGCACCTTCCTCGCCCGGGTGCTCGACTTCATAGAGCGAAGAAGCGCCGACGGCAAAAATCAAGCCCTGCTGGAACGCGACCATCGCAAGGCCGAGCATGAAGAAGAACATGTAGCCCTGCGTCGCATTGTAGAGCACGCGCAGATGCGCATGAACCGGCGCGAGGCGGTGGAGCACGGCCGTTTCATTGAGGCCATACCGCAACGCCGCCTGTTTCGCCGCGAGGTGGTCAGAAAAATCCGCAAGGATGTCCTGTGCAGCCGAGCTCGTGATGTTCGTCAGGATGATGTTCGAGCCATTCGTGAGGTACAGCACCGTCGAGTAGCTGCCCGTCTTGGCTTTCTTTGAAAAATCCTTCGGAATCTCGATGGCCGCGACGGCCGTCTTCTCGCGCAGCCAGTCGCGCATCTCCTCTTCGCTCGTGACATAGCCCTTGATGTCGTAGCTGTCGCTCGCCTCGAAATCCTGCACGAGGCGGCGGCTGGCCGCCGAGTTCTCCTGATCAAGGATGACGGCGGGCACGGCGGTCACGATGTTCGGGATGTAGAGCATGCCGAACACGATGAGGTATGCAAGCGCCGCGCCAAACAGGAACACGGGACGGCGCAGGTCTTTCTTGATTTCGACGAGCTCTTTTTTGAAAAGCGTGAAAAACCACGTCATGCGGCCACCTCCCCTGCTTCGATTTTCCGCAGACCGCGCTTGCGGCGGAAATCAAAGATGGCAGTCGCGAGCACGTAGCAGACGGCGCCTGCCCCCACCATGACCGCGCAATTCGTGAAGAGCTCCGGGCAGTAGCCAGAAAGCGTGATGTCGCGGAGCGCGATGCCCGCATACGTCATCGGCAGCAGCTTGCCGAACGCGGCGGCAACCGTGCTCATGTCAAACGGCGGCCACGACAGGCCGCTGTAGAGCACGCCCGGCATGATGTAGACCATCGGCGCCTGGAGCGAGAGCTCGCGCGACGGCACACAGGCCGAAAACAGCAGCAGCACGCCCGAAACAAACGTCAGGAATGAGCCGCCGAGCAGCGCCGCATCGAGCCAGCTTCCGCGCATCGGCACGGCAAAGACATGCACGAGCACGAGCATCGAGGCCATGAAGCCCACAAACGCCAGCATCGGATACGGCAGCGCCCCCGCGAGTGACAAGAGCCACGACGGGTATTCCCTGCCGCGCCGCAAGCCGAGAATTTCCGTCACGAGGAGCGGTGACAGCGTCACCATGACGCCGATCTGCAAGCCGTTCATCATGAGGCCCGCGAGCATGAACGACGTGTAACCATTCGCCGGGTCGCCCGTGATGCGCACGCCGAGGCGCACGGGATAGGCCGCATTCATCGCTTCGGACGGCTTGAGGTTCACGCCCTCCAAGAGCTTCTGCCCGATGGCAACGGAGAGCGAGCGCGAAATTTCCTGAGAGGCGGCAATGGCCGCATTGCCGAACATATTGTTCGCCGAATTGACCATGAGCATATAGTCAGCGCCGCGGCCGAGCCGCACTTCCTTCGAGAAATCCTTTGGAATCTCGAGCGCCGCACGCGCCCGTCCCTCCAAAATCTCGGCCTTCATTTCCTCTTCCGATGCGACATACGACACGACACGGAAGCGGTCGGCATCGGCGTATGCCTGCACGACCGTGCGGCTCAGGCTCGTCTGGTCTTCATCATAAACCGTCAGCGTGATGTCATTGACGACATCCGCATCGTAAATCACGCCGAACAATACCGTGAACATCAGCGGCGTGCCAATCAGCAGCGCTGCAAGCGGCACGCGCCCATGGAACAGCGAACGAAAGCTGTCCCAGAATACTTCAAGGAATTTTTTTCCGAGCCCCATCACGCATCACCGTCCAGGCGGAACCTCATGCCCGGCCGGAGCACCGGGGAATCAATCTGGATCTTGACGTTGAAGCTCACGATGTCCGTTGCGTCACCGCGCTCGCTTGTCGCACGCTGCGTCGCGAATTCGGCTTTCTTGCTGATGTCCGTGATCGTGCCCGTCACCTTCGTCTCGCCATCGCGCGCGACGAGCGTGATCTCATCGCCGAGCGAAAAGCGCGAAAGCTGTGTCTCCGGCACTTTGATGTCCACCCAGTTGTCTGTCGGGTCCTGCACGGCCACGAGCGGCGTGCCATTCGAAATCATCGAGCCTTCCTCGACGTATTTCTCCGTGATGACGCCGTCGAACGGTGCCTTGATCTCCGTCTCATCGAGCGAGACCTCGATCTGCTGGAGTGCGGCCTGTGCCTGCTCGAGCTTGCGTGCCGTCGCGGCTTCGTTCGCCTGGTTGACAGCCGTCTGGCCGAGGCCTGCCTGCGCCTGCGCAACGGCTGCGCCTGCCTGTTTGAATGTCGCCTGCGCGACTTCGTACTTCGTTGCATACTGGTCAAAGACCTGCTGTGCAACCGCACCCTCTGCAACGAGTTCGGAGAAGCGGTTGTAGTCCGCCTCGGCGAGCGCGAGGTCGGAACGCGCCTTGTTCTCGGCCGACTGCGCCTGCTCGAGCGCCGACGTCGTCGTGCCCGACTGCATCGTCGTCACGGCTGCCGCCTGCACCTGCTGCGCCTGGATGGCTTCGATGTTTGCTTCATACTGCGCCTTCTGCGCTTCGAGGTCGCGTTTGTCAATGCGCGCGATGACCTGGCCTTCCTTGACCTCGTCACCCTCTTTGACCAAGAGCTCCACGACGCGCCCTGCGACCTTCGAATTCACGTCGATCTCCTTCGCATCGGCGCGGCCCCATTCCACATTCTTGTCCGTCGACGCCTGCCCGCCGCAGCCAAAACTCGACAGCGCCAAAAGCAGAGCCAGACAGCTTGCCAACATCCGTTTCATGGAAATCCCTCCAGTTGAATATGTTCAAATCATGAGCAAAAAGAAAGGCGGCTGCCTCACTCTCCAATCGGGCGAGTTGCGAGTTCGTTGGCGATTTCAAGCCAGACCGCTTCTTTTTCTGCGATCTCGCGGATTGTGCGCTCTGCTTCCGCCTGCGGCACATGATAGAGCGTCATCAGCAAGCGGAGCAGCTGCGCCCGGCTCTTCTGATGGTCGCGCTTCGTCTCGAAATACAGCTCCGAAATGCAGGCATGCATCGCGCCTTTGAGCAGCAGCGACCGCTGATAATATGCCTCGTCTGACGCCGCATAGGTCGTATCGTCGAAGACATGATGCGCGAGCAGGACGAACTGGTTGACCATATGCTCGAAAACCTGCTTCGACTCATAGCCTTCTTTGTAGACATCGCGGATGATCGGCGATGCCTCCATCTCTTCGAGTTCCACCTCGCAGACCGCCGCGTAAAGAAAAATCGGCGACGTGCCAGGGCACCGCGCCTCGATCTTCGCGATGCCGTTCTGCACCATTTCGAGAACCAGCGACTGGAAGATGTCTTCCTTGTTCTTGAAAATATAGTAGATGCTGCCAATCAGCACGCCCGACTCCTCGACAATCATGCGGATTGTCGTGCGCTTGTAGCCATGCTTCACGAGCAAGGTCTTCGTGCTGTTCAGCACGCGCCTCCGCACGTCTTCGATATGCTGCGAAGAAAAATCCGTCTTCTTTCGCATGGGGAACGCCTCCTTTAACATGTTCAACTGTATTCTACACCCAAAAAAGAGGTACGTCAATGATGACGTACCAATTCAATAGGTGAAAGCACCGTGACGCCCTGGCTGTTTGTAAAGAAGTCGGCGCGGACGCCGTAGACATTGGCGACGGTCTCGACAGTCATGAGCTCTTTCGGCGTGCCCTGGCCGTAGATGCCGTGGTCTTTGATGACGACGATTTCGTCCGCATACTGGAGCGCGTGGTTGATGTCATGAAGCACCATGATGATTGTCATCTGGTACTTGCGGTTGATTTCCGTGATGATGTTCATGACCTCGAGCTGATGCGCGATGTCGAGGTATGTCGTCGGCTCGTCGAGCAACAGAATCTCCGGCTGCTGTGCGAGCGCCATGGCGAGAAACGCGCGCTGGCGCTCGCCGCCCGAGAGCGTCATGACCTGCTGCTTGCGAAATGGCGCGAGGTGCGTGGCGTCGATGGCCCAGGCGACAGCCTCGCGGTCGGCCTTTGCATCTTCGGCGCCGAGCAGGCCGCGATACGGAAATCGGCCATAGTCGACGAGCTGCTCGACCGTCGTATCCGGCGGCGCCGTCATGCCCTGCGGCAGGATGGCGAGCTTGCGCGCGAGCATCTTGCGCTTCATCTGCCGCACGTCCTCGCCATCAAGCAAGACTTGTCCCGTACGCGGCTTCATCGTGCCCGAGATAGTTTTGAGCAGCGTCGATTTACCCGCGCCATTCGGCCCGATGATGGCCGTGCGCTTTCCCTCGGGAAATGTCAGGCTGACGTCTTGCA
>ONJV01000251.1:1869-5028 GCA_900318215.1 uncultured Veillonellaceae bacterium | reverse complement strand
CATAGCATGACTGTCAATTGCGTTCCGTAACGAAATCACGATACTAAAAGGAGAGCCCGACAAATCATACGATATGATTGTCAGGCTCTGCCTCCGATCTACCCGCTCAGTCGCCCTGCGGGCGCCAGCTCTCCCAGAGGGAGAGCCTATTTATTTGTAGTATGCGACGCCCGCTTCGAACAGCTGCTGATCCTTGTCGCCCGGGACGTTCTTTGCGACATCTTCGCCGATGCGCTCGGAGTGGCCCATCTTGCCGAGGACGCGGCCGTCGGGGCTCGTGATGCCCTCGATGGCGTCCGTGGAGCCGTTCGGATTCCACGGGATGGCCATGGACGGCTTGCCATCGGCATCAACATACTGCGTCGCGATTTGGCCGCGCATGCGGAGCTTCGCGAGCACCTCGCTGTCGGCAACGAAGCGGCCTTCGCCATGCGAGACGGCGATGCGGTGGACGTCGCCGACCTTGACATTATTGAACCACGGCGAGAGGTTCGACGCGATGCGCGTCGAGACCATGCACGAGACGTGGCGGCCGAGCGTGTTGTGCGTCAGCGTCGGCGAGTTGTCCGCGAGGTCGCGGATCTCGCCATACGGCACGAGGCCGAGCTTAATGAGCGCCTGGAAGCCGTTGCAGATGCCGAGCATCAGGCCGTCGCGGCGATGCAGCAGGCGCATGACTTCTTCGGCGATGCGCGGATTGCGGAACATCGCGGCGATGAACTTGCCCGAGCCGTCCGGCTCGTCGCCACCGCTGAAGCCACCCGGCAGCATGATGATCTGTGCCTTGCGGATGCCCGCGACGATGGCCTCGACCGTTTCCTCGACAGCTTTCGGCGTGAGGTTGCGGACGATCATCGTCTCGACCTCGGCGCCGGCGCGCTCCCATGCCCGCGCCGAATCATATTCGCAGTTCGTGCCTGGGAAGACCGGGATGAAGACGCGCGGCTTTGCGAGGTGCGTCTGGCTCTTGAGCGCCGGGCCCTTCGTATACGGACGCCAGAGTGCCTGCTCGCGCGTCTTGCGCGTGACCTTCGTCGGGAAAATCTTTTCAAGCGGCTTCGTGTAGGCCTGCGTGCATTCCTGCAGGCTCACGACGGAGGCGCCGCAGACGACGCTCGGCACGGCCGTCGTCTCGCCGAGCTCGTAGCAGCCCGTCTCCTTGAGCTCTTCGTCGAGCTTCGCATTTGCAGCGACTTCGAGCAAAATCGTACCGTAGTCCGGGCAGAACAGGTCGTCATGGCTGACGGTCTTCGTGAACTTGAAGCCGACATTGTTGCCGAGGCACATCTTCGTGATGGCCGCCGCGATGCCGCCGATGCCGACGCTCTTCGCCGCGAAGACCTTCTTCTCGGCCGTGAGCTTGCTGATGGCCGCAAAATTCTTGTTGAGCTGGTCGAAGCGCGGCAGATCCTGGCTGTCCTTGTGGCACGGCACGACATAGACCTTGTTGCCGGGATACTTGAACTCCGCCGAGACCGCGCGGTCCGCGGGCAGCACATCGACCGCGAACGCCGCGAGCGTCGGCGGCACATGGATGTGCTCGAACGTGCCCGACATCGAATCCTTGCCGCCGATGGCCGGAATCTTGAGCTGGTGCTGCGCCCAGAGCGCGCCGAGGAGCGCTGCAAACGGATTGCCCCACTTCTCGGGGTCTTTGCCGAGGCTCTCGAAATATTCCTGGAACGTCAGGCGGACTTTGTCAGCGCGGCCGCCGAGCGCGACCATCTTCGCCGCCGCCTCAACGACGGAATACACAGCGCCGTGGAACGGGCTCCACTCCGTGAAGTATGGGTTGAGGCCGAACGTCATGGCCGTCGCCGTCGTCGTCTCAGCACCGAGCACCGGCAGCTTGGCCACCATGCCCTCTTCCGGCGTCAGCTGCGTCTTGCCGCCAAACGGCATGAGCACCGTATTGCCGCCAATCGTCGAGTCAAAGCGCTCAGAAAGCCCCTTCTGGCTGCAGACGTTGAGGTCGGTGAGATTTGCGAGCCATGCCTTCTCAATGTCGCGGCCCGCTTCTTTTGCCTCCGGCGTCTCGGAGAACAGGTAGCGCTTCGAGGCATCCGGCTGCGAGATTTTCGCCGTGACATGCTGGCGCACGCCGTTCGTGTCGAGGAACGCGCGGTTCATCTGCACGATGGGCTTGCCGCGCCACTTCATGATCAGGCGCGGCTCTGTCGTCACGACGGCGACCTCCGTCGCTTCGAGGTTTTCGGCATCGGCGAAACGCACGAATGCATCGAGGTCTTTCGGATCGAGCACGACCGCCATGCGCTCCTGCGACTCGGAAATCGCAAGCTCCGTGCCATCGAGGCCTTCATACTTTTTCTTGACTGCATCGAGGTCGATGACGAGGCCGTCGGCGAGCTCGCCGATCGCGACCGAGACGCCGCCCGCGCCGAAGTCGTTGCAGCGCTTGATCATGCGCGAAACGGACGGATTGCGGAACAAGCGCTGAATCTTGCGCTCCGTCGGCGGATTGCCCTTCTGAACTTCTGCGCCGCACGTTTCGAGCGACTCCTCCGTATGCTCTTTCGACGAGCCCGTCGCACCGCCGCAGCCGTCACGGCCCGTGCGGCCGCCGACGAGCACGATGATGTCGCCGGCCGCCGGACGCTCGCGCACGACATTCTCCTTCGGCGCGGCTGCGATGACGGCGCCGATTTCCATGCGCTTCGCCATGTAGCCTTCATGGTAGACTTCCTGCACCTGCCCCGTCGCAAGGCCGATCTGGTTGCCGTAGGAGCTGTAGCCTGCCGCCGCGCCGAGCGTGATCTTCTTCTGCGGCAGCTTGCCCGGCAGCGTGTCCTTGATGGGGCGGCGCGGGTCGGCCGCGCCCGTCACGCGCATGGCCTGATAGACGTACGAACGGCCCGACAGCGGATCGCGGATGGCACCGCCGAGGCACGTCGCCGCGCCGCCGAACGGCTCGATTTCCGTCGGATGGTTGTGCGTCTCGTTCTTGAACATGACGAGCCAGTCTTCTTCCTTGCCGCCGATGTCCGCCTTGATCTGGATGCTGCACGCGTTGATTTCCTCGGACTTGTCGAGGTCTTCGAGCAGACCCTCCTTGCGCAGCTCCTTCATGCCGATGACCGCGAGGTCCATGAGCGTCACGTCGCGGATTGTCGAGGCCCCATAAACGTTTTCGCGGTCTTT
>ONJV01000251.1:0-1833 GCA_900318215.1 uncultured Veillonellaceae bacterium | reverse complement strand
CATAGGCGCGCGTGATGGACGGCGAGAAATAGCCGTCCTCGATATCCACCATGTCGATGGCCGTCGTGAACGTCGTGTGGCGGCAGTGATCCGACCAGTACGTATCGATGACGCGCAGCTCCGTGACCGTCGGCGCACGGTGCTCCGTGTCGCGGAAATACTCCTGGCAGAACTTCAGGTCTTCAAAGCTCATGGCAAAGCCCATCTTGTCCATGAACGCATGGAGGCCAGCATCATCGAGCGTGTTGAAGTCTTCGAGCACCTTGACGTCCGCGGGCTGCTCCATCTTCATTTCGAGCGACTCGGGCTTTTCGAGCGACGCCTCGCGGCTCTCGACTTTGTTGATCAGGTAAGATTTGATTTTCTCGAACGTCTCGCGGTCGACATCGCCGACGATGACGATGACGCGCGCCGTGCGGATGACGGGGCGCTCCTTCGCCGTCACGAGCTGGACGCACTGCGCGGCCGAATCTGCCGTCACGTCGTACTGGCCCGGCAGATATTCCATCGCGAACATGCGCGAGTTCGGGAAATGCGGCAGCTTTTCCTCATAGACGACATCGACCGGCGGCTCGGAAAAGACGACCGACTTCACCTTTTCGTATTCCTCGTCGGAAAGGCCCTCGATGTCATACCGCGTGATGATGCGCACGGCCTTGAGCTCCGTCAGGCGGAATGTCTCCGTCAGATCGTCACAGAGCTGCTGTGCCGGGATGTCAAAGAATCCCTGCCGTTTTTCCACGAAAATTCTTCTTACCATGAGTGCTGGGTCCTCCTGCTTCGAATGAGCGTAACTAGGTGTAAATGGGCGTAAATCTCAGAGCAAATCCACGGAAATCTTGACGACGACCTTCGTCACCGGCTTCGGTCCCTCCTCGGTCTCCATGCGCGGCGCATGGACGTCCTCGGGATAGAGCACGGCGAAGCTGCCCGGTTTCATGATCAGCGTGCTCTCGGGCACGAGCTTTTCAAAGAACGTGATGTCATAGACGTCATTGTACGGCGCGTGCTCCACAAGGTCCGGGCTGAACGGGCACCAGCCGAGATACTCGCTGCCCTCCGCGATGAACTGCACATCCGCATAGCGTTTGTGCGCCTCGGGATAGCACTCCTCGGCCGGCTTCGTCGTATAGCGCTGCACGTCGGCAAAGATTTCCTCGCCGTGCTCCTCTCCACGCGGGTAATAGCGTCCGTCCTCGAGCTTCGAGAAATCCTGCTGGCGCAGGTACTCGAGCGCTTCCTCGATGATGGGCGGATACTCCGCATGGCGCCGCGAAGCGGCGTCCATCGTGCCGATTACCATGAAAAGACCTTCTTTCAATAGATAGAAATCATCTGCCTTCCATTCTATCGGAAATCGGAGCCGTCTGCAACATTTCTGCGGAATATTTTCGCAAAGGGACAAATGTCTGGAAGAACCATCTTCATAATTGCCCTACTTTTTCCTTGATGATATAATAAAATCAGAATATCTTGGAGGTAGCTGCATGAAAAAAGTTCCGCACTATGATCCGACAAACGATCTCGTATTCAAGTTCGTCTTCGGCCGAGACGAACGAAAAAATGTTACGCTTGCATTCATCAATGACATGACTGGACGTGAGGGACGCGATGCATTCGTCGACCTTGATTTTCGAACCTCTGAGCTCGTTCCAGACAAGTTAGATGACAAACTCGGACGGCTCGACATCTTCGGCATTCTCGACAACAATACGCGCATCGATGTCGAAATGCAAGTTATCAACCACAGGAACATGGAAAAAAGGTCTTTATTTTAGAGGCTTCTCCCATAACTGTGGGTAAGCCAGCATGAAAAAAGAAATCACTTGCACG
>ONJV01000299.1 GCA_900318215.1 uncultured Veillonellaceae bacterium | reverse complement strand
TCGACCGTGCCGATGATGTCCACCTGGAAATCGCGAATCTCGCCCGTATGATCGACGACCGTGTAGGCCGTGCCTTCCATGCCCGGCGTGATCTCGCTTGTCTTCCAGATTTCCGGCATGGCGTATGCAGAGAGGAACGAACTGCCCCAGAGTGCCGCAGCAATCCCAAGCGCGGCAACATGTTTCAAATACCAATGCAAAATTTCACCCCATTGTGTTTGCTGCTGATGTCTTGTTATCCCACAGGATTCATTTCATTTTCAGTCAGACTTCATTATAGCATACTCCGCACCGCCTGCAAGCAGGAAAGATGGATTTCTTTTCATCGATGCGATGTCAGCGCGGCAGGATGACGATGCCGAGGCCGATGCCGCGCTCGCGGCCGTCGGACGGACTGCTCAAGACGCGGCCGCCCGCGATGATTTCCGACGAGCCGCCGCCGTCGAGATTCAGCGCATCCTTCGCGCCGAACGCAATCAGGAGCTTCGCCCATTCGTTGAGCGTCTGGCCATGCGAATCCTGCTGGCGGCCGTCGGCGACGGCGAGCAGGTACGTGCCGCGCTTCGTCACGGCGAACGCGCTGCGCGGCTCGCGGTGCAGGTCGATGTCGCCGAGCTGCTCGGCCGTCGTCGTGACATATGGAACGCCGTCCTTCACGAGACGCGGACCGACGCTGACGATTTCCTTGGCGTCCTTCCAGACGCCCCCGAGATGCTGCTCGATTTCGACTTCGTCGCCGACCTGGACGCCCGCAAAAGCCTTGGCCGCCGCGCCGTGGAGCGAGACGACCCAGCCGTTCGCAGGAATCGGCGAGTTGCCCGCACGAATCGCCGTCACGCGGCCATCAACGACCGTGAGCTCGCGGCCGTACTCGTTCGTGCGCGTCGTCTTGCCATAATATTTATTGTAGAGAACGAGGCTGTCCGTGCCGCGCTCGGCATCGACGCCGCCGACATACTGCGTGACGCCGCCCGCCGTGACCGTGCCCGAATACGTGATCGGACCGAAGACCGTCGTGCCATCGCTTTTGAGCCCGACGGCGCTGCGCTCGATGTACGTCGTGCCGACGATGGAGCCGTCAATCATCGTGACGCCGATGAGGTCGCCGTTCCAGTTGAAGAACGACGCATTGATGGCTGCCGTCGCATTCTTTGCATCGGAAATCGAGGAAAGCTTCGCAAGCCCCGGCACCTGTCCCTGCCCGAGCGCGGGCTTCCAGGTGTAGCGCGCAGGATCGACATCGAGGAAATAGGCCGTGAGCCAGCCGCCGCTCTGCCAGACCTTGTAGTCATACTCCATGAGGCCCGGCGCAAGCTGGTACGCGACCGTGCCATCGGGCAGGCCCGCGTCCTTTGCCGCCTGCTTCGCAGCTGCAATCTCCTTTGCAGTCTTGTCCGCTGAAGATGTTCCCGCCGAGGGCTTGCCCGTCGTTCCCGGCTGCACCGGCGTCGAGGCTGCCGCCGAGGCCGGGACGGCATCGAGGAAGATGCGCGCGGGCTTCGAGAGGGCCCCTGCCTTCACCTTGCAGCCCGCCGCGAGCTTCACGGTCACATAGACCTCGCTGCCCTTCTCCGACCAGCTGACCGACTGCACGCGGCTGCCGTGGAACGACGGCTTCGCGAGGCCGGATTTCGCGCGCACGCCCTTCAGCACGAGCGTGACCGTGCGGCCGTCCGCCGACGTGTCAAGCTCATAATACGCCGCATCCGAGAGGTCGAAGACGACGCGGTCATGGTCCCCGCCCGAATGGAAGCGCATCGAGCCGAGGCTTGCAGCGCTCGCCGTCATGGGGAGCACGAAAAGCGAGAACGCGAGAACGAGCGTCATCAGACGCTTTGAAAAACGCATAGGGAATCCCTCCAAGAAAACCAAACAAAAACATCCACAAAAACGAGCCTTTTCCCGGTCAGGCACCTGCCCTCACGGGAAAAGGCTCGTTTCACCTTCAAAAAATCCAGCTCAATGACGCTGCTGCGCCTGCTGAGCACGGATGGCGGCCGCCGTCTGTGCCTCGGCCTGCGCCTTCTTCGTGACCTGCGGCGAGAGCTGGCGGTAGAGCATGTCGCCGAGGCCGATGCCACCAGCTTCCGCCATCTGCTTCGAGAGCTCGGAATCGCGCATGTCCTCGAAAATCTTCGTCGCGTTGTCCTCGCCGAAGAGGCTGTCTTCATGGACGGTCGAGCGCATCTCGCGGTACATCATGTTGATGAACATGGCCTCGAAGCTCTTGCAGGCCGCCTTGAGCGCCTTGTCCTCCTTGGCCG
>ONJV01000148.1 GCA_900318215.1 uncultured Veillonellaceae bacterium | reverse complement strand
ATCCTGGCTTCGCGCTACGAGCAGCTCAAGACCCTCCTCGAGACGGGAGGCTCCCTGCTCTGCCTCGGCGCCGTCCTGCTCTGGGCGAATTCCCTCTGAGGAAGACAAACAAGCCACCCCATTTTTATCCATTATATACATCCAAAGTCTAACCACCACATGCAGAACGGCGCCCGCCGTGCATTTCGCACGAAGGGCGCCGCTCT
Source organism: uncultured Veillonellaceae bacterium (assembly GCA_900318215.1). Taxonomy (GTDB): domain Bacteria; phylum Bacillota; class Negativicutes; order Selenomonadales; family Selenomonadaceae; genus Selenomonas_C. Next base: position 5,656 of record ONJV01000148.1, on the reverse strand, counting down.
GTATTTTGATGTGTTTTTACATCCGCCGCTTACTTCTTCAGCGCGCGATAGATGTCGATGGCCTCTTTGAGCACAGCCTTGTCATAGGCACCCAGCTCCCGCTCGACCGTCTCCTTGCCCGTCAGGCGGAGCGTCGTGCTGCCGTCTGCTGCTGTTGCACCGGCATAGAGTTCATCGAGGAGGTCGCCTTCGAACAGCGCCGAATAATTCTCCGTGACGAAGCCCGTCGACGTCTCCTGCTCCGACGCGCCCTCGGGCACCGTGAACGCGAACGTCTTGCCGTTCATGACGAGCGCGACTTCCTGGAAATCGAGGAACTCGAGCCCCGCATACGAGAACAGCATGCGGAACGACACCGCATCATCCTTCTCCGCGAGCGTCACCGACGGAATCACCGTCGCCGCCTTGCCCGACAGCCGCCCGAGCACCTCCGGCTTCGGCGAAAAGACATATCCCTTCGCCTCCTCGTCATAGCGGCACGCGAACTTGTCGCAGAGCGCATTCGCCTGCTGCACCTTCGTCAGCGTCGCCTGCTGCTGCGCGGCCGCAGCCTTCTCCTCGCTCTTCGCACTTTTCGCCGAGCAGATGCCTGCCGAAAGCACCAGCACCAACAGCAAGCTCAGAAGCATCATGCATTTCTGTTTCAAAAGAATTCCCTCTTTCTCGTAAATCTGACAATCTTCATTTTCATGATAGCATAGAAGTCTGAAAATCGCCATGTCCTCCATCATCTGAAAGCGGGGGCTTTACGCAAACTCACGTGTCGGAATCGTTTCAAGTTCCGTACGGAGAGCTGATTCCATCTTCCTCACATCGATATCATCCTGCAGGCTCAGGAAATAACGTGCGGACATGCCAAAATATTTCCCAAGCCGCACGGAAGTATCCGCAGACATCTTCCTCCGCCCATGCAGGATGTCCTGGATGCGCGAGACTGGCACATGGATGTCTCGTGCAAGACGATAGGCGGAAAGGTGCAGCGGCTCCATAAATTCCTCTTTGAGAATCTCGCCCATCGTCGGCATCTCAATCCGTTCTGCCATCAGAAACAACCCCTTTCAATGATAGTCCACAATTTCAACATTCTCTGCATCATGCCCATTCCAGATGAAACAGATACGATATTGCGCATTGATGCGTATGCTATGTTGTCCTTTCCGATCACCTTCAAGTGCTTCGAGATGATTCCTGGGAGGCACGCGGAGATCTTCGAGCCGGTTCGCCGCCTCAATCATCATCAATTTTCTGAGCGCGATGCGTTGAATGGATTGTGGCAGTTTCTTGGAAAACTCTTGATGATAGACCTTGTTCGTTTCCTTGTCTGCAAAACTCTTGATCATGATTTTATTATACACGAAAGGCAGGTATATATCAATCAGGCATGATCTGGTGCATCCGTCAGAGAGAGGCTTCACGACAGAGTTCGTAAATCGCCTCGTTGGATGTCATCTCGGGCGCAGTCATCTGCGAGAATTCCTGAATGAAATCATACGTCCGCTCAATATCCTCTTCCGTCGATGTCGAACCTTTGACGAGCCGTTCGTAAAGGAAGTCAATGCCGCCATAAAGGAAACTGAAGAAAATTTCATCTCCCGGCTTGCGCTTTTCTTCCTGCCGATCATAGCGAAACGCACGATTCACGCGTTCCTCCGCCGAAAGATGCTCTTTGTCATATAACAGCATGATGAGACGGTAGTCGAGTTCGAGCTTGTCACTGATCAGCAGGAACTTTTCAGGAAAGATTCCAACGGTTTCCTTCTTGTCCATGTCCGACTCTCCACGCCGGTTCCACAAGAAACCGGCGATGACGGCCGCCGGCAGGATGTCGGCGTAAGATTGGAAGATGGTCTGTCTCTGCAATGCCTGCCCCCCGGAGCGCTTGTCCGGCGCGAGCTGCCGCATTTCCACCGCATGATGCCCGTGCAGATAGAATCCCTTGCTCCCATACTCTTCGAACATATCAGATGCTCCTTTCGATGCGCGTGCGCGTCAGATTCTCTGCCACAAGCTGCCATTGGTGACCGATGCGCTGAGAAAGTTCGTGCTGTGCCGTCTCGCCATCCGTATCCTTGATGAAAAGGATGACCTGCCCTGCGACTTTTGGCAGTACCCGACAGATTTGCTTGATACGCAGCTTGTCGAAGGAAGAAAGAGGTGCATCCATGACCAGCGGGTAATCTTCCGCATTCACGCTGCTGACATCACCGTCGTCACGCTTTGTCTTCGCCATTTCGATGATGCCGGAGATGAACGCAAAAATGATAGCATAGCTCTGTGCTGTGTTCTTCTCGAGATCATCACCACTGACACCTTGTTCCGTATCTGTCACATGCGTGCTGACCGCATAATTTTCAGAAACATGCAGCTCGATGCCTTCTCCATAAATCTCCTCGAAAACACGGTTGATTGTCCGCTCGAGTTCCGCACGCGTCACTTTCTCCCGCTCACGATAGGCACTGTTCAGGCGGCGGAGAATTTCGGTTGCGTACCGCAGATAGCGCAGATTTTTCTGGTTCCGTTCATCCCGCGAGAAAATTTCCTGCAACTCATTCTCAAGTTTTTTCTTTCGCCCCTCGTCATTCCCGATGGCTGCAGCAATCTGGCGCACCATGCGAATACATTCTTCCTTTTTCTTGCCCGCTTCCTGGAAACGTGTCCGGACAGCTTCAACAGCGCGCTGGTCAGGAATCTGATCTTCGATGGCCAGCATGTCACTCTGTGCTTGTTCCTTCTCGTGCTTCCATCCGCGCGTCTGACGAACGAGCCGTTCGAAATCTTCAAGAAAGCCATCACTTATTTCCGCGCGCTGGCGAATCTGCTTCGAGAAAAAACCGACCATCTGGCCGATGCTGTATGGTGGCAGGCTCTTGATGAGCTCGCGTAGGCAGGCGGATTTCTCTGGATCCTTATCAAGCGCTAGGCCGCAGAGACACGTCTTCCGCTCGAGCAAAAACTTGATGGTATCCGCATGGATGTAGGGGATACCAGTATCAAGGATTTTTTCTTCCTTCAACACTTCGAGTGCAGGCTGCAGGAGCGAGCGAGAGAGGGCGTCTCCGACATGCGCCGAAAATTGACGGAAAAGCGTCTTCGTATCTTCTATCTCCCGCGTCTCACATTCAATGGCATGTTTTTTCAGCTGATCATACTGATCGCGCAGTTCGATATCATGCTGCATCGTGCGCAGCTGATCCTGAATCTCGCTCTGCGCCTTTTCGTAGTGTTTCCGGTCTTCTTCGAGCCGCTGTTCTTCTTCTTTGTTTTTCTCAATCTGCCGTGCGAGCTTCTCAACCTCCTGCTGTTTGCTCTGGATCTTGAGATTACTGTCTGCACTGATTTCCTGCTGGAACATCCCGAGGACGGTACTCTTCTTTTCCAGAGCCCCGAAGTGACGGATGGCTGCCTGCAGCGCATTGAGACCGACAAGTCCGCGCACAGCTTCCTCGAAATTGTGACTCCGTTTCTGCGCGATGAGTTCCTCGCTCATGGAATGAATGCGCTCACCATCGAAAAAGAAGAAGCGCGAGAGCTCCTGCGGCAGCATCTCCTTAACCTTCTTGATACTGTCTGCATCGCCAAACGAACGCCAGTCCCCATGCGGGTTCTGCTGTGACACGCGGAAGACGCGGTTGCTGCGCCGCTCGCGATTGTAGTATTCGCTCCGATACAGGCGATACGCCTTTCCGAGGTGCACGACCTCCATCTCGACCGAAACTCTCCCCTCGCCCTTGCGGTCGCGAACTTCCCGATTGATCAGTTCCTTCTCCTTGAAATCCGTCTCGCCGTAGAGGCACCACAGAAATGCCTGCGCGAGCGTCGTCTTGCCCGTATTGTTGTTCCCCAAGATGAGCGTGACATTCTTTTCTGCATCCGTGGAGAATTCCAGAGTCTGGGTTCCCTTGAACTGGCGGAAATTATCTAATTTAATTTTCTTGATGTGCATCGACATACTCCTTGATCGTCGCAACGTGTTTCTTGACTACGGCAATATCACGAAGATTGCCCTCTCTCAGCTGGCGAGATTCCGTAAAGATCACGCGCTTAATGATCTGATCCAGTGTTCCGGCATCCAGCGGTTCTTTTTTCTCCATCACAAATCCTCCCAACATTCTTCTTCCATATCTTCAAAATCATACAGATGATACGCATCCATCATGTCATGAAAAAGCTCCCAGCTCGCAAAAGATTCCCGTGCCAGATCGATGAAATCCTTCATGCGGACGAGTTCGCGTTTGACGAGGCCCTGCTCGAGCGCTGCCTTTTCGTCCGGCCCTGCAAAGACATCTGCAAGCGGCCGCGGCAGCGTGATGAAATCATAGATGTCTGCATGATCCTTGCCCAGAGACCTCCGCAGTACGCGGCCGCGCCGCTGGATGTACTCCTTCGGGTTCGTCGTGCTCGCAAGCAAGAACGCCGTGCGGATGGCCGGGACGTTGACGCCTTCGTCGAGACACTTGATGGCTACGAGCGCCTGGAGCCGCCCCTCTGAAAACTCTTTGAGCCGCCACTGCCGTTCCTGCGCATCCTCGCGCGACGTGAACTGCGCCGTCTCCATTCCGAGCCCGAAATTCAGCATGCGCGAAATCGCATCAATCTGCCGCACGTCGGCACCGATGTCCTCATCGCCTTCGCCGACGCGCGTTGCGCCGCAGTAGACGAGCATATACCGGTCGTCCCGGCGTGCCTCCATGAGCTCCCGGAGCGCTTCCAGCTTCCCTTCCGCACCCGCGACAATCCGCGCACGCTTCAGGGCGAGCATCTTCCCCATCTCATTGAGCTCCGTCCGGCCATTCCGCTTCTTGACAATGCATTTGGCAATCCGCTTTGTGAGAACGGCATATGCTTCCCGTTCCGGCTCCGTCAGCGTAACGACAACGGGGTGATAGTCATAGGGTGTCAGCTTTCCCTCGCGGATCGCACGGCCGAGATCGTACTCGATGCACTTTTCGCCAAAATAGCGCAGGAGCGCCTCCGTGCCGCCTGCGTCATGATGACGTTCCAGCGTCGCTGAAAGCGCGAGGCGGTAGCGGTACGGAACTTCGAGCGTCTTTCGAAGACGCATTGCGCCGAGATTGTGTGCCTCATCCACGAGGAGCAGCACATCGTCGGCAATCTTCGGCAATTCCTTCTGCACCGCTTCCGAAGCAAATGTCGCATTCGTACAGAGAATCGTCAGATAGGGACAGACGCCGAGCCGGAAGTCAAAGACGCCATCCCGGATGCGCTTCTTGTAATCTCTCTGCTGCGAGCCGCTGTAGGCAATGATCGGCTCACCGCCAAACGACCGCACATCATCCGCCCACTGCTCGACGAGATGCTGGAACGGACAGACGATGACGACCGCGAGCTTTTCCCGATGCTCCGAAAGAGCCGCTGCTGCACCGAGCCCCGTGTACGTCTTTCCCGTGCCCGTCGCCATGTCGAAGATGCCGCAGCCATCCGCCGCGAGCCACCGCTCGATGGCCTCCTGCTGATAGTCGTAGAGCGTGACATCCTCCGGCTTCGTCAGCCGCCCGCGCGGCACGGGCGGGAGAACTTCCTTCGGCCGCTCCTCTGGGGCCACATAGGTGTCAAAATCAAGTGTTTCCGTCTGATACCGCCGAAGGATTTCCCGTCCGACCTCAGGAAAGGCACGGACATCAAGACTCGGTTCCTC
>ONJV01000147.1 GCA_900318215.1 uncultured Veillonellaceae bacterium | reverse complement strand
GGCAGCACCGTCTCGCCCGTCGTCGTGAAGCCCGAAATGCTCTCGAAGAACGCATCGAGGAAGCCGAGATGCCCGCCGAACACATACGGCATCATGCCGAGCACCGTCGCCACGCCCCAGCCGAGCCCCGTGATCGCGATGCCCTCGCGCATCGTGATGGCATCCACCTTCGCCCGCGCATGCGAGACGAGCAGCGCCCAGACCGCGAGCGACAGCCCGATGGAAAGCGCAAACGCCCGCGCACTCTCCTCGCCCCAGAGAAGCGCCAGCAAAAGCGGCACGCAGAGCACCGCCATCGACGCCAGCACGAGCCTGGCAAGCACGAAATTCACCACGCGCAAATCCATCCGGCGGGCCTCCTTTCCGTTCGCTTTCGCTCTTTCCCTTGATGATACAACAACCCGCGTGCATCGTGCAAGATGATGTACGCGGGTTGTTGCTTGTCTATACTCACAATTCGTGCGCGAGCTTCGCCTTGACGATGCGCTTGACGGACGCATCGATTTGTGCCTCGCTGATTTCGCCATTCTGCGCGGCTTCGAGGATGCCCATGTAGATGTCGTTCTCGTGCTCGTATTCGTGGCAGACCATGACGATGTCGACGCCCGCTTTCACGGCATTGACGCCGAGCTGGCGATAGGGCGCGTGATTCGCGACGGCGCCCATCTCCATGTCGTCGGTGATAATGATGCCTTGATACCCCATCTTCTCGCGCAAAAGATCCGTGACGACAGCGCGGGACTGGCTCGCGCTGTGCTCGGCGTCGATGGCGGGGTAGATGAGGTGCGAGACGAGGATGAACATGTTCTCCGGCTTCCTCGTCTCAATCATCTTCCGGAACGGCGCGAGGTCTTCGCTTTCGAGCGTCTGCATCGAGGCATCGACGGTCGAGACCTCTTTGTGCGAATCTACGCGTCCCTTGCCGATGCCGGGGAAATGCTTGAACGCGTAGAGGATGCCCGCCGTTTCATAGCCATCGGCCGCACGGCCGACGAACGATGTCACTTTCGTCGCGTCTTTCGAGAACGAGCGGCGGTCGGGCGAACCGACGTCAGCGACGGGTGCGAAGTTCACGTTGATGCCAAGATTCTTGAGCGCCTTGCCCGTTTTTTCCGCACTGCGCGCGGCCTCGCCCGGATCGCCCGTCTGCCCGATTTCGAGCTGCGACGGCGGCGGCGCGATGAAAGATTTGCCGCGCACGACGTCGCCGCCTTCTTCGTCGATGCCGATGAAGAGCGGCACTTTCTGATGCGCTTCCTCGCCCTGCGCATAGTCCTGCATGTGCGAAATGAAGGCTTTCGTCTGCTCCGCGCTTTCGAGGTTGCGGTCAAAGAGCAGCACGCCGCCGATGTGGAACTGGCGCAGCATGAACTTGCTGTCGTCCGTGAGGTCTGTGCCCTGCACGCCAATCATCACCATCTGGCCGACCTTCTCCGTCAGCGACATCTCGCGGACGATGGCGTCCGCCTGTTCGTCGAGCGTCTGCGGCGCTTTCGCTGTGCCAGACGATACCGCCTGCTGTGAGCCGCCCACTTCTCTATCCGTGAGCGCACGGCTCGCATAGAGCGCGCCGCAGATGGCGGCGAGGACGAGGACGAAGGCGACCGCAAGGACGAGGGGCGTCCGGTTCTTCCTGCGCGGCCTTCTAGATAACTGCTTTCTCATTCCATGTGTTCTCCCTGCTTCTTGACATTCATATCCACGATGTGCCAGCTGCCGCTCGCCGACGAGAGCGTCGCCTGCCCGCTGAAGGTCTGCACTTTCACGCGCTTGTTCGCCATGCGGTCACGCGACATCAGCGTATAGGTGAGGACGACCTTGCCCGGTGCCGCAGAGACGACCTGGATGTTGCTGACACTGTTCGACAGCGTCGTCTGATAGCCCTGCGAGAACGACTCGAACGACCCCATCTGGTTCTGCATGTCGCTGGAAAGGGTGCTGTAGGCATCCCGCATGCGGCGGTCCGAGATGGACTGGTAGTAGCTGGAAAGAGCAGCCTTCGCAGGCGAAGAATCGACCTGCTGCGCCGACTGCTTCTGCTGCGGCGCCTGCTTCTCGTCCTCTGGCATGCGGACGCTGATGTACGCGACCGTGTTATCCGACTTCTTGACAGCAAAGCGCAGCAGGCCTTCATGGCCGCCCAGCGAGCGGAACGTGTATTCGTAGAGAATCTTGTCTTCGTAATCCGTCGGGGCATAGTCCGTGCCATAGGCTTTTTTCACTTCGTCCAGCGTGGAGCCCGGATGGATGCCGCGCTTCGTCGCGTGCTGCGGGTCGTCAGAGACGAGTGCATGAACGGTATTCTCGTAAATACCGACGTCAAGCGTTCCATAATATATATATTGGAACTTTCCTTTCTGCTCGCTCGAATCTTCTTTGCCAAGGGCCTTGCGGACGTCATCGACCGGCATGTCGAGGTCGAGGCCGCCGAGCGAGAGTTCCGACTGCATCTGCCGCGCCGCCGCGCCCGAAGAGGACGATGTCTGCTGCGCGAGCGAAGGGTTGCTGCCCTTGCCGGAGCTGCCCGCCAGTTCCTTGTAAGCAAAAGCGCCGATCGCGATGACGAGCACGACGATGATGCCGACGAGGATGGCCTGCGGGGCGTTCCCTTCGGACGCTGGTGCCTGCGGCGGATATGCTTCCTGCGATGGCGCCGCAGGCGATGACGCGTTCTCCGATGATGCTTCATCAAGAGGTGCCTGCGCAGACGGATTTTCTTCCGGAGCGGCGCCCGTCTGCGTCGGTGCAAAGACCTGCGTCACATCGGAAAGTTCCGGATGCAGATGCACCCGGCGCGGGCGGCGGCGATGATGCTCCGGTGCGGGCTCGCCGTTCTCCGGGACATCCTGCGGTTTCTTCTCATCCTCCATAGACTTCTCCCCCTGTCAAATAAAGATGCTAGGTGAAACATTCGATGCCCGGGGCAGAAATCCCTGCAAAAATCTCACTTCATCCGCCGCTGCTGCTCGAGCCACACCATGAGCACGGAAACATCGGCGGGCGAGACGCCGCTGATGCGGCTGGCCTGACCGAGGCTTTCGGGGCGGATGTTCTGAAGCTTTTCGCGGGCTTCGTCGCGGAGGCTCGGCACATGATTATAATTTATATTTTCTGGAATATGCTTGGCTTCGAGCTTCTCCATATGCGCGACCTGCTCCTGCTGCTTCTTGATGTAGCCTTCATAGCGGCTCTGGATTTCGACCTGGTCGCGGACTTCCTTCGCGAGTGCAGGCAGGTCGGGGAGCGCTGCGCGGAGGCTGTCGTAGGTGACTTCGGTGCGCTTCAGCAGGTCGTAGGCGGTCGTGGCGCTGTGGATGGGGGCGATGCCGGCTTCTTCGAGCGCGGCGTTCTGGGCAGTGCTCGGCGTGAGCGTCATTTCATGGAGCAGCTTCAGCGCGTCGTCGATGGCAGCTTTTTTCTGGAGGAAGCGGTCCCAGCGCGCATCGCTGACGAGGCCGATGCGGCGGCCGATCGGCGTCAGGCGCATGTCGGCGTTGTCCTGCCGCAGCAGCAGCCGGTACTCGGCGCGGCTCGTCATCATGCGGTAGGGCTCGTGCGTGCCCTTCGTGACGAGGTCGTCGATGAGCACGCCGATGTAGGCGTCGGAACGGCGCAGGACAACAGGTGCTTCGCCTTTGATGAACTGTGCGGCGTTGATGCCCGCGATGATGCCCTGCGCGGCGGCCTCTTCGTAGCCCGACGTGCCGTTGGCCTGCCCGGCCGAGAAGAAGCCGCGCACGGCCTTGAATTCGAGGCTCGGTTTCAGCTGGGTCGGGTCGATGCAGTCGTACTCGATGGCATAGCCCGCGCGCATGACGTGGCAGTGCTCAAGGCCGGGGATAGTGTGGAGGAACGCGAGCTGGACGTCCATCGGCATCGACGTGCTCATGCCCTGCACGTAGACTTCGTTCGTATGCAGGCCCTCGGGCTCGAGGAAGAGCTGGTGACGGTCCTTGTCGGGAAAGCGCAGAATCTTCGTCTCGATGGACGGGCAGTAGCGCGGGCCGACGCCCTCGATGATGCCGTTCGCCATCGGGGCGCGATCCATGTTGTCGCGCAGAATCTTGTGCGTCGCCTCGTTCGTGTACGTGAGGTAGCACGGCACCTGCTCGCGCGTCGTGATGTCGCTCATGAAAGAGAAATTGCGCGCCTCGTCGTCGCCAGGCTGCAGCTGCATCTTGTCGTAATCGAGCGTCCGCGCATCGACGCGGGCGGGCGTGCCGGTCTTGAAGCGCATGAGGCGGATGCCGGCCGCCGTGAGGGAATCCGAGAATTTCATCGCGGGGCGCTGGCCGTTCGGCCCGCCGCTGTACGTATGCTCGCCGATGATGATGCGGCCTTTGAGGTACGTGCCCGTCGCCATGACGATGGCAGGCGCGAGATAGACCTCGCCCGTCTCGACGACGACGCCGCGGACGCGCTTTTTCGGCGCCGTGCCGCCCGCCGCGCTCGCGCTTTCGCCCGCAGGCACGTCCTCGAGCAGGAGGTCGGTAATGAGGATCTGCTTGACGTCGAGGTTCTCCGTGTTCTCGCACGTCTCCTTCATCGTGAACTGGTAGAGCTTCTTGTCGGCCTGCGCGCGCAGCGCGTGGACGGCCGGGCCCTTGCCCGTGTTGAGCATGCGGAACTGGATGCACGTCTTGTCCGCGTTCACGCCCATCTCGCCGCCGAGGGCGTCCACCTCGCGCACAAGATGGCCTTTCGCGGGGCCGCCGACGGACGGGTTGCACGGCATGAGTGCGATATTGTCCATCGAAAGCGTTGCGAGCAGCGTCCGGCACCCGAGCCGTGCCGCCGCCAGCGCCGCCTCCACGCCCGCATGGCCTGCGCCGATGACGATGACATCATACGTTCCTGCTGTAAATTGCACTTTTTTTCCTCCTGACGAAAAAGCCCGCTCAACCTGAGCGGGCTTGCATTTGCATGAGCTCCGTGATACCATGAAAGTGCCGACGGAGCCGACTGCCTTCCGAAACGGAAGGGGTGAGAGCATGTCTCTGTACGAAAAGTTATCGCTACTGATAGCATTCGCTACACTCGTTGCAACCATCCTGAACCACTAAGGAGGTAATGTCGCATGGGCTCGCGCTTCTCCTCAAAGCCGAATGAATGGAACGAACGGAAGAAGTCGACGATCCCCACCGTCGGCACCTTCTTTATTGATATTATACCAAAGGCCGCCTGATGTTTCAAGCAGCCTTTTCTGAATCTCAGCAGCCTTTTGTTTTTTGCCTTTTTTGCCACACGCATGAAGATGGCTTTCCTTTTCACCCATCGATTGACATGCCGAACACGCCGTAGTGCGCGACGCGGCGACCCGTTTCCTTGGTCATGACTTCGAATTCCGGATAATCGAGCCCGCAGAGCTGCTTGACCTGATACGCGCGCTGTGCGAAAAACTCTTTCCGTCCCTTGTCGAGCGAATACCACACATCAGAATGTACATACACACGGAATTTTATGCCCCCGACCGATTCATATCCGGCATACATGGAAATCTGCGACATCGTATTGTTGAACGCATCTGCGCGCGCCTGAAGATCCGCTTGCTGCTGTTTCTGCTCTGCTTTTGCTTGCGTTTGCGCCACCTGCATCTTGGCAGGAAAATCGGGATAATCCTTTTCGAGCATCGCGATGTACGACGAATCCGGATAATTCTTCCGCAGCGCATCGAGCGCACCGCCTGCCGTCTCCAGCAACGGTCGATACCGAGCGAGAGGAGGTGGTTCAAGCCGTCATAATGAGCGGCTATCCGGTCAAAAAGGGAAGCTATATGTTTTTTCTCCTGCAGTTCCATAATCAAGACTTGTTGTTTTTGGCGAAGAACCTGCAATACTGTTGCAGTCCGCAGGCTTCGCATTTGGGTCCGCAACGGGCTTTTTCGC
>ONJV01000050.1 GCA_900318215.1 uncultured Veillonellaceae bacterium | reverse complement strand
GACCATGGCATTGCCGCCGTACTTGATGACGACGGTCTTGCCGTAAAATTCCTGGATGTATGGCAGCGCATCGACGAGGATGGCCGCCTTGTCTTCGGAGGTAAACATAAGAGGCGCCTCCGATCAGGTGTGGTACTCGCCGTTGATCTTGACGTACTCATACGAGAAGTCGCACGAGAAGACCGTGGCTTCCTCCGGGCCATCTGCGAGGTCGATGTCAATAACGATGTCATGCTCGGCCATGGCCTTGGCGAGCGCGTCCTTGTCGGCATTCGCGCCGACGCCATGCGCATAGACCGGGATGCCGCCAAACGAAACGACCGTCTTTTCGGGATCCATCGGGACGCCGGCATAGCCGACAGCGCAGATGACGCGGCCCCAGTTCGGGTCTTCGCCAAAGAACGCCGTCTTGACGAGCGGGCTGTTCGCAACGGCCATGCCGACCGTCTTGGCATCGGCAAAGTTCTTCGTGCCATGGACGTGGATCTTGAGGAACTTCGTCGCGCCTTCGCCATCGGAAGCGATGCGCTCGGCCATGCCTTCAGAAATGGCATGGAGCACCTCGACGACCTTGTCGTAGTCGGCGCCCTTCTCCGTGATTTTCGCGTTGCCAGCTTCGCCATTCGCCATCACGATGACCATGTCATTCGTGCTCATGTCGCCGTCAATGGAAATCATGTTGAACGTCGTCTCGACGACCGTCGAGAGCGCTTCCTGCAGCAGCTTCTGGTCAATGGCGAGGTCCGTCGTGATGTAGCAGAGCATCGTCGCCATGTTCGGGCGGATCATGCCGGAGCCCTTTGCAATGGCACCGAAGCGAACTTCCTTGCCGCCGACCGTGATCGTCGTCGAGCAGGATTTCGTATGTGTGTCCGTCGTGATGATGGCGTTCGCGGCCTTTTCACTGCCGTCGGGGTCGAGCTCGGAAACGGCCTGCTTGACGCCTGCTTCAACCTTGTCCATCGGCAGAGGTACGCCGATGACGCCCGTCGAGCCGACGATGACGTCGAGGGGATCGCAGCCGAGCGCGGCCGCTGCGACTTCCTGCGTCTTCTTCGCATCGGCATCACCGACAGCACCCGTGCAGGCATTGGCGCAGCCGGAGTTCGAGACGACGGCATGTGCCGTGCCCGTCGCGACGACTTTCTTCGATGCAAAGACCGGAGCCGCCGCAACCTGGTTCTGCGTGAACGTGCCGGCGACAACGGCCTCCGTCTTCGTGTAGATGACGGCGAGGTCCGGATTGCCGCTCTTCTTGATGCCGGCCTTCACACCAGCAGCGGAAAAGCCTTTCGGGAACGTGACGCCAAGCTTGGCATTTTTTTCTGAGAACATATAGAGAACCCTCCTATGGTGGATTTCAAGATTTCAGGGATACATCGGAACGACGTCGAGCGCCGTCTTTTCATCGAACCCGCAGGCAATGTTGAAGTTCTGCACGGCCTGGCCTGCCGCTCCCTTGACGAGGTTGTCGATAGCCGAGAGCGCGATGACGCGATGCGTGCGCTCGTCGATGTGCCAGGCGATGTCGCAGTAGTTCGAGCCGCGGACTTCCTTTGTCGACGGGTAGCCATTCCGGCCGAGCAGGCGGATGAAGAACTCCTTGCCATACAGTTTTTCATAGGCCGCATCGACGAGCTCCGGCGTCGCGCCGTCCTTGAGGTTCGCATAGCATGTCGCGAGGATGCCGCGGCCCATCGGGACGAGGTGCGGCGTGAAGTTGATGAGCGTTTCCTCGTCGGAGATTTCGGCGATAGCCTGCTCGATTTCTGGCGTATGGCGGTGATGCGCGACATTGTAGGCGCGGAAATTGTCGTAGAGCTCAGGGAAATGGTTCGCGAGTTTCGGTCCCCTGCCCGCGCCTGTGACACCGGACTTCGCATCAACGATGATGCTCTTCGTGTCGATGAGGTGCGAGGCAGCGAGCGGCGCGAGGGCGAGAATGCTGGCCGTCGTGAAACAGCCGGCATTTCCGATGATTTTCGCGTCCTTGATGGCCGCGCGATTGAGCTCGGCGAGACCATAGACGCGCGGGGCGTCGCGGTACGTGTGCTCGACGTGATACCAGGCCTCATAGACAGCCGGGTCAGCAAACCGGAAATCCGCGCCGAGGTCGATGATGCGCGTCGACAGGTCCTTGAGGGCTTTGCCGACCTCCATCGCATGGCCATGCGGCAGGCCAATGAAGACGAAATCGCTGTCACAGCCGATGGCCTCGATGTCCTTCATGCTTTCGAGCGTCAGGTCATAGAGACCTCGCAGATGCGGATAGAGCGCGGCGATGGGTTCGCCCGTATGGCTCTCCGATGTGATGTGGACGACCTCTGCCTGCGGGTGGCTGTAGAGAATCCGGAGAAGCTCCGCCCCCGCATATCCGGTCGCGCCAAGAACGCTGACCTTTTTTGTCATACCGTCATACCTCCTCCGAGCTGCGCCCAGACTGTGCATCATGCATGGACGGCTCGTGAATTGATGTTTATAATTATACGACTTTCTCGTATAAAAATGCAAGTGTTTTTTGTATCCAGAAGGAAAAATGTTTTGCGCCGCTATGGTATAATGGAGGAAGTTTCCCGAAAGGAGTTCCTTTATGAGCAAGTCTTCCCGCCGGCGCGGCTTCCGCCCGCTGCGCTTTTTCGCGTTTCTCGCCATCGTCTTCGGCTGCACGTTCCTGCTCGCGGGCGGCGGCAACATCTTTCTGCCGCGCACGTGGCAGGGCATTGGCGATTTTCTGCCAAAGCTCGAACAGCAGATGCCGTCCGGCTACGCGACGCAGCAGGACGCGCCTGTCAGCAACCTCGACCGGCTGAGCCGCCTCGTGTTCCTGCGCCGTGCCGTGAACAGCCGCGTCAACAAGGACGGCTATGTGACGATCGATAAGATTCCGCAAAACCTCAAAGATGCTGTCGTAGCCGTCGAGGACCGGCGTTTTTATGAGCACCATGGCTTTGACGTCAATGGCGTCGCGCGCGCGGCGCTCGTGAACCTGCAGTATGGCGAAATCGAGGAAGGTGCGAGCACGATCACGCAGCAGCTTGTCAAGAACCTTTTCCTCTCGCACGAGCAGTCATTTGGCCGCAAGGCCGAGGAACTGCTGCTCTCGCTCGACATGGAGGCGAATTACTCGAAGGACGAAATCCTCGAGCTCTACCTCAATACGATTTACTATGGGTCAGGCTACTATGGCATCGGCGCGGCGTCTGATGGCTTCTTCGGCAAGGCACCGAAGGACCTCGCGCTGCCGGAGGCCGCCATGCTCGCGGGCCTGCCGAACGCACCGTCTGTCTACTCGCCCTACGAGGACTTCCTGATGGCGAAGAAGCGGCAGTTCGTCGTGCTCGATGCCATGGTCAGCGCGGGCTATATCACGCAGGAGCTCGCGGAGGATGCGAAGATCAAGCCGCTGATCCTGGCGCATACCAAAAACTGAAATTGCACAAAAGGGGACGACGGCAGCATGACGCTGTCATCGTCCCCTTTTGTGTTATTTCGCTTTCTTTTCCGCTTTGTCATTGTCTTTCTGCTGGTCCGCAATGGAACGCTCGAAGTTCTTGTAGAACTGCTCGCAGAAATTCTGATACGTGGCGACGCTGTCCTTTTCGGAGCGGTTCGCCTGAATCTGATACGTGTAGAGGAGCTCGTTCGTGCCCGCTTTGTAGACATCAAAGAAGAACGACGTGCGGCTGTCGTTCGCAACCGTCAGCACGACGTAGGCGTCCGCATATTTCGACGCATTGTCCTTGAAGACCTTCGCGGCCTGATGACGGTCGAGCGCGAGGATGTCGACCTGCGTGTCAGTCTTGACGCTCTCGGCAGCCGTCGGGTAAGGAATGACATACATGCGCGCGACCTTGCTCGCATCGCCCTCGATCTGGATGAGCTGGTCCATCGTCGGCGCGAGGTTGCTCGACGGGATGTAGAGCGGCTTCGCGAGTGCGAGGCGATGGATGCCCGTGATGTCGGCACCTTCGAGGATTGTCGCCTTGTCCGAGTTCGCAAACGCCACCTGCGTGCCAAACACGAGCAAGCAGAGAACGAACACGAGACGCATGAGTTTCTTCATAGATAAGACTCTCCTTTATCTTCTTTTTTTGCTGATTTGCTAAATGATATATTCGCCATCGTGCAAGAAAGTCCTGCCACGAATGACAAATTTTACTTCCCGTTTATTTCGGATAGATGCGGCGCGCAAGGGCTTTGCCGGACGGCGTCGCGGCTAGGCCGCCTTCCGCGGTTTCGCGGATGCTGCGGGGCATGGAGCGGCCGATTGTGTCAAGCGCGAGGATGACGTCATCGACGGGAATGACGGAATGCACGCCCGCAAGCGTCATGTCGGCAGCGAGCATCGCATGCACCGTGCAGAAGCCGTTGCGCTTGACGCATGGCACCTCGACGAGGCCCGCGACAGGGTCGCAGGCAAGGCCTAAGAGGTTCTTGATGGCGAGCGCGCAGGCATTGGCAATCTGCGCGGGCGTGCCGTCCGCGAGCTCGACGAGCGCGGCCGCCGCCATGCCCGCCGCCGCGCCGCACTCGGCCTGACAGCCGCCCTCGGCGCCTGCAATCGAGGCGTTCTGGTCAATGACCATGCCGATGCCGGCCGCCGTGAACAGCGCTCCGACAATGGCCTCATCTGTGACATGGCGCTGCTCGCGCGCAGCATAGAGCGCCGCAGGCACGATGCCGCAGCTGCCAGCCGTCGGGCACGCGACGATACGGCCCATGACGGCATTGACTTCGCTGACGCCGACGGCATAAGCCGCCGCGGAAAGCGCCGCCGTGCCAAGGTAGCCGCCTTCGCGGTGCTCGTAGATTTTTTCAGCGTCCCCGCCCGTCAGGCCGCTGACGGAGCGTTCCTCGTTCTCGATGCCGCGCTCGATGGAAGCCTGCATGACCTCCCAGTTGTGCTGCATTTCATTAAGAATCGCCTGTTTCGGCCGCTGCGTGTCGTGCATTTCGCGCGCGATCACGATGTCGTGGATCGGGAGCTCCTTTTCCTCTGCGAGCTTCACGAGCTCCGCGACGGTGTTGAACTGTATCATATCGGGCCTCCCCCATCAGCCAATCGCCGGGATGCTGAACGCATGTTCCACATCGCAGACTTCCTGGCATTCCTCGACGACCTCGTCGGCTGGCACGTCGTCGAGCTCCATGATCATCATGGCTGTCTCGCCGCGGTTCTGGCGGCTGACGCGCATGAACGCGATGTTGACTTCATAGCGCGAAAGAATCTGCGTGACCTGCGCGACGACGCCGGGACGATCACGGTGGATGGCGATGAGCGCCGGATACGCGCCCGAAAGCTCGACTTCGTAGCCGTCGATGTTCGAGACGAGGATGTTGCCGCCGCCGACCGAGGCGCCGCGGATGCGCGCGAGGCGGCCCGTAACGCCGATCAGGCGGATGATGGCCGTATTCGGATGGGCGTCCGGCAGCTGGACGGTCTGAAAACGCACATCAAGCCCCTGCCGCGCCGCGATGGAAAGCGCGTCGCGGATCCGCTCGTCGTCCTGGCGGAAGCCGAGGATGCCCGCGACGAGCGCCTTATCCGTGCCATGGCCGCGGTATGTCTGGGCAAACGAGCCCGCAAGCTCGATGTCGGCCCGCACGGGCACTTCGCCAAGCACCTGCCGCGCCATGAGCCCGAGCCGCACGGCACCGGCCGTATGCGAGCTCGAAGGCCCGATCATGACGGGACCGACGATGTCGAAAACGTTGTGCATGAAAAGGAACCCTCCCTTTCAAAATCAAAAGTCGCTAAGACATCTCATGACATGACGAAATGTTTTAGCGACATGACAGACAAAATCAGATCAGGTTGTGCTTCTTCAGCGCCGTCTTGAGCTGCGCGAGGTGCTCTTCGCTCATTTCGCTGAGCGGCATGCGAAGCGGGCCGGCCGCATAGCCTTTGAGGCGCATGGCCGTCTTGACCGGGATCGGGTTGACTTCGCAGAACAGCGCATCAATGAGGTCGCTATAGGCAATCTGGAGCTTTGCCGCCTCCTCGACCTTGCCGTCGAAGTAGAACTGGCACATGTCGTGCGTGTCTTTCGGCGCGACATTCGAGAGCACGGAGATGACGCCCTTGCCACCGAGCGCGAGGATCGGGACGATCTGGTCGTCATTGCCGGAATAGACCGTGAGCTCCGGCACGGCTGCGCGCAGGCGCAGGATCTTCGAGAGGTCGCCATTCGCCTCTTTGACGGCGACGATGTTCGGATGCTTTGCAAGCTCGGCATACGTCTCCGTCGCAATCGCGACGCCCGTGCGCGACGGCACGTCGTAGAGGATGATCGGGATGCTCACGCTGTCGGCAATTGCCTTATAATGTGCGATGAGGCCGGCCTGCGTGCACTTGTTATAATACGGCGTCACGACGAGGAGGGCCGTCGCGCCGACGCTCTCGGCGTATTTCGAGAGGTCGATGGCATAGGCCGTGTCATTCGAGCCCGTGCCCGCGATGACGGGGATGCGGCCTTTCACCTGCTCGCAGGCAAACTTGATGGCCGCGCGGTGCTCGGCATCCGGCATCGTGGCAGCTTCGCCCGACGTGCCCGCGACGACGATGGCGTCCGTCCCGCCCGCGATCTGGTCCTCGATGAGGCGCGCGAACTCCGAATAATTGATGCCATCTTCCGTGAACGGCGTGATGAGGGCGACGCCTGCGCCCGTAAAAATCTCTTTTTTCACTGAAAAGCCCTCCTAATGAACAGCTTTGGCAGGTTTCCACAATTACGTTTATTATTGCATGACAACTCTTGAAAGTCAATGCAAACGCGTGGGAAAGTACGGGACGCGGACATCAGTCCATCACGCGCGTCATGCGGTCAAACAGCGCCTGGTTCTCCTGGAGCTTTGCTTCGCCGCCAAAGACGCAGATGGCGTCCTGCTGCATGGCCGCCTCGATGACAGGCGCGATGGCGCGGATGTCTTCCGGCGTCGCCGAAAGGATTTCGTCGCGCGTCTTCTGGCGGTCTTCGTACGTGATGCCGCGCATCCAGCATTCAGCGGCGGCCGTGCCCTTTGCGCGCGGCGTCAGCGGCATGTCGACGCCACTCATCGTGCCGATGACGGCCTTTGTCATCTCGCGGTCATCGGCTGAGAACGCTTTGACGACGTTAGCCGTTTTGTCAAAGACATCGAGCGTCTCCTTGAGGTTGGGGTCGCGGTACGAGCCGAAGAACAGCGTGCCGTTGCGCTTGAAGTTCGTGAACGCGCCATAAGCGCCGCCCTGCACGCGAATCTTCGTCCAGAACCAGCCATAGCGCAGCAGCGTTTCGAGCACATGCATCGCGCCCGTGTACGGGAAACCGAGCTCGCGGAAGTTTGCGCCCTTGCCGACATACTGCACCTGGCTCGAAGACATCAGCCCTTCCTTGGCCTTCTTGAGCGGGAATGTATAGCTTTCATCATCAAACATCTGCTGCGAGAGGCACGGCAGGAAGCTCGAAAGTTCTTTTTCGACCGCTGCCATGTCCTGGGCTGCCGTCGTGATGCTGACAGCGAGATTCTGCGTGCGGAACAGGCGCTGCAGCAGGCGAGCCGCCGTCTCCTGCAGTTTTGCAAACGAAGCATCGAAATCCTTGAGGAAACCTTTGACGAACGCATAGTATGGCAGGCCGCCCTCATCGACATAGGCTGCGGCTTTCGTGAAATACGCCGCGATGCGCGAGGCCACGATCTGATGAGCGCTCCTCTGCATGCTGAGCTCGATGGAGACCTGCTCCTGCTCCAAAAGCTCCTGGATGCGCTTCTTGTCTGTGAACTGGCTCTCGGTGAGGATTTCTTTCAAGAGCGAGAAGAGTTCCGGCAGTTTCGAAATCAATGCCTTTACCTGCACTTTGAACTTCGGCAGGAAGCTCTGCGGCGTATCTTTTTCCGTGTAGGCGCCGAGGTCGAAGCTGATGCCGCCGGTATGGAGGTTCGTGAGGTTCGCGAGATCCATGTAGCCATGCGCCTTCGTATCGACGCTGCCGAGCAGCGCGCAGAGCAGGTAGGCATACGGCAGGTCTTCCTGCGGCACGGCTTTCGCGTCGAAATAGAACTGCAAATAGGCGATGCCATTTGTCGTGATGTCGCTTTCGAGCAGCTCGACGCCACTCTGCTCCTTGACTTCGAGCGGCCATTCGTAGGCTTTTTTGCGGATGTCCTTGCGCTCGAGCACGGGAATCTTCGCGAGCGCTTCGGCGCTGTCCGGCGTCTGCTGGCGCTCTTTGAGGGCTTTCGTGGCCGCGACGATCTGGCGCAGGTCTTCGTCCGTCATCTTCGCGCGGCGCGCCGCGAGTTCCTGCTGCATGGCCTGCTCCTTTTCGGCCGCCATCGTCTTCGACGGTGCGAGCGTCAAGAGCGTTGCATGGGGATTCTCAAGGAAATATTTGCGGATGAGGTTTTCAAAGTAGCTATTGTCGAGACCGGTGCGAAGTTTTTTGAGCAGGTCTTCATAATAGAGGTACGCGACGGGGTCGCCATCATAAAGCCAGCTCTTCATGCAGCGGATGTTATAGATGAGGCCTTTTGGCGCGCTGCCAAAATCCGCCTCCCGGAGCTTGAACTCATAGAGGTTCAGCGACGCCTCCATCAGCGTGCGGTCGAGGCCCTTGTCGGCGAGGTCCTGCAGCGTCTCCATGACGAGCGTGCGGAATTTCTCGGCGCGATTGGCCTCGGAATTGTTGATAATGATCGAGAAGAACGGCTGCATGAGGTCCGTCTCGAATTCGGAATCGACGTCCTTGCCAAGCTTCGCGTCAATGAGGACCTTGCGGAGCGGCGCGGCCTGCGTGCGCAGCAGCGCATGCTCGAGGACTTCGAGGCCCGCCATCGTCAGGGCGTCCTTCGTCTCGCCGACCATCCAGTTCAGGGACAGGAACGTCTTTTCTGCCGTCCCCTCCTCTGCTCCGACCGGATACGGGCGCTCGACGCGGCGGAGCTCCGAAAAGGACTGCTGCGTGCCGATATGCGACGGCACGGGGATGCGGTCGAAATTCGAGAGGTATTCGCGGTCGAGATACGCGAGCTTTTCGTCGATGTCCATGTCGCCATAGAGGAAAATGTAGCTGTTCGAAGGGTGGTAGTATTTCGCATGGAAGCCCGTGAACATCTCCTGCGTGAGCTGCGGGATCGCGGCCGGGTCGCCACCGGACTCGTGATGATATGTCGTATCGGGATAAAGCGACTGCATGATGCGGCTCTCGAGCAGGTCGTCCGGCGCCGAGAGCGCGCCCTTCATTTCATTGTAGACGACGCCGCTGTAGCGCAGCGGGTCCTTTTCATCAAGGACCTCATAATGCCAGCCCTCCTGCATCAGGACCTGCGGGTCGTCGCGCATGGCCGGATAAAAGACGGCATCGAGGTAGACATCCATCAGGTTCTGGAAATCCTTGTCGTTGCGGCTCGCCACTGGATACATCGTCTTGTCCGGATACGTCATGGCATTAAGGAACGTATTGAGGCTGCCTTTGACGAGCTCGACGAATGGTTCCTTCAGCGGGTACTTGCGCGAGCCGCAGAGCGTCGAATGCTCGACGATATGCGCGACGCCCGTGTCATCCGTCGGCGGCGTGCGAAACGTTATCGAAAAGACCTTGTTGTCGTCCGTCGTCTTGAGATACAGCAGGCGCGCACCGCTCTTCTCGTGCTCGAAGACATGCGCCGTGACAGCAGCCTCCGGCACATCCTCGACGCGCTGCAGGCGGAACCCATGATATACTTCATTGATCTTCATCAAAAGACCTCCTTATTTCCTTCATAAACGAAAACATTATACCACAGAAAACAGGCATAAGAAAAGACCAGCCCATAAAGGACTGGTCTCTGTTGTCATCAATGGTCGGGATGACAGGATTCGAACCTGCGGCCTCTTCGTCCCGAACGAAGCGCGCTACCAAACTGTGCCACATCCCGACAACGAAGATTATTATACGACGCTATCTAGCAAAATGCAAGTATTATTTTTATTAAAAAAGAGGAAGCAAGATGCTTCCTCTTTCAAGAGAAATGATGGATTGGCTGAAATTATTTGCCTGCGAGCTTTGCGTAGTGGTTGTAGCGCATCTCGGCGTCTTTCTGAGTCTTCTCGAACAGGGCTTCGGCGGCCTCCGGGAAGGAGCGCTTGAGGTTGATGTAGCGGTTCTCGCCCATCAGGAAGTCCTGGAACTTCGAGAAGTCCGGTGCCTTGGAATCGAGGCTGAACGGGTTCTTGTCCGTGCCGCGGAGATCCGGGTTGTAACGGAAGTTCGCCCAATAGCCGCACTCAACAGCGAGCTTGGCTTCGAGCTGGCTGTTGCCCATGCCCTTGCGGATGCCGTGGTTGATGCACGGTGCATACGCGATGATGAGCGACGGGCCATGATAAGCCTCTGCCTCTGCGATAGCCTTGAGGACCTGGTTGTGGTCCGCACCCATGTCAACCTGTGCGACATAGATGTAGCCATACGTCATCGCCATGAGGCCCATGTCCTTCTTCTTCGTGCGCTTGCCGGAAGCAGCGAACTGTGCGATGGCAGCAGCCGGCGTTGCCTTCGAAGCCTGGCCGCCTGTGTTGGAGTAGACCTCCGTGTCGAAGACGAAGACATTGACATCTTCGCCGGAAGCGAGGACGTGGTCGACACCGCCATAGCCGATGTCATAGGACCAGCCGTCGCCGCCGAGAATCCACTGCGAACGCTTGACGAAGTAGTCGCGCTCGTCATAGATGGCCTTGAGGTCTGCATCGCCCTGCTCTTTTTCAAGCAGGCTCGTGAGCTTGTCGGCGCGGTCGCGCGTGCCTTCGCCGTCAGCGATATGCTCGATCCAGTCTTTCATAGCTGCCTGGAGCTCTGCGCTGCCCTTGCCAGCATCGATGGCTGCCTGCATGTTCGTCGCGAGGCGCTCGCGGATGGCTTTGACGCCGAGGCACATGCCGAGGCCATACTCTGCGTTGTCTTCAAAGAGCGAGTTCGCCCAAGCCGGGCCCTGCCCCTTCGCGTTCTTCGTGTACGGCATAGCAGGAGCGGATGCGCCCCAGATGGAGGAGCAGCCCGTTGCATTCGAAATCATCATGCGGTCGCCGAACAGCTGCGTCAGGAGCTTTGCATACGGCGTCTCGCCGCAGCCTGCGCAAGCGCCCGAGAACTCGAACAGCGGCGTCTCGAACTGCGAACCGATGACCGTCGTCTTCTTGACCGGGTTCTTCTTCGGTGCGACCTTCTTCGGATCGATGCCATAGTCGAAGTACTTCTGGCGATCCTTCTCGGCATCCGTCAGCGGCGTCATCGTCAGCGCCTTTGCCGGGCAGACCTGCGCGCAGTTGCCGCAGCCGAGGCAGTCAAGCGTCGAAACGGCGATCGTGAGGTGCATGCCCTTTGCGACCTTCGAGGCCGTGGACTGCATGCCTTCCGGTGCTGCCTGGAGCTCTTCGTCCGTCGTGAGGACCGGGCGGATGGCAGCATGCGGGCAGACGAACGAGCACTGGTTGCAGCCGATGCACTTCTCCGCATCCCAGGCCGGGACGTTGATAGCCGTGCCGCGCTTCTCATAAGCGGAGCCGCCGACCGGGAACGTGCCGTCTTCCATGCCATGTGCGAAGTGCGAGACAGCGAGCTTCTCACCTTCCTGACGGTTCATGACTTCCTGAATCTCCGTGATGAAGGCCGGGACGTCGCGCTTCTCGGCAGGAGCGTCCTTGGCATCCTTCCACGCTGCAGGAACCTCGACTTTGTGGAGGGCAGCGATGCCCTGGTCGATGGCGCCCTGGTTCATGGAGACGACCTTCTCGCCCTTCTTGCCATACGACTTGACGACGGCGTCTTTGAGGTATTCGACGGCCGTGTCGATCGGGATGATGTTCGCGAGCTTGAAGAACGCGGACTGCATGACCATGTTGAAGCGGCCGCCGAGTCCGAGGCCCTTTGCGATGTCAACAGCGTTGACCGTGTAGAACTGGATGTCGTTCTCCGCGATGTAGCGCTTCATGGAAGCTGGCAGGTGCTTGTCGAGTGCAGCATCGTCCCAGACCGTGTTGAGCAGGAAGACGCCATGCGGCTTCAGGCCGGCCAGCAGGTCATATGCATAGACATAGGACTGCTGCGAGCAGGAGATGAAGTCTGCCTTATTGATGAGGTACGGGCTCGTGATGGGCTGCTTGCCGAAACGCAGATGGCTCATTGTGATGCCGCCGGACTTCTTGGAATCATATGCAAAGTATGCCTGTGCATACATATCGGTCTTGTCGCCGATGATCTTGATAGCGCTCTTGTTGGCGCCGACCGTGCCGTCCGAGCCGAGGCCCCAGAACTTGCAGGCCGTCGTGCCTTCCGGCGTGAGGTCCACATCGCTGTGCGTCGGTGCGAGGCTGAGGTTCGTCACATCGTCTTCGATGCCGATCGTGAAGCCATGGAGCGGGTTGTCTGCCTTGAGGGCATCGTAGACAGCGAACACCTGGTCCGGCGTCGTGTCCTTGCCGCCGAGACCATAGCGGCCGCCGACGATGATTGGAGCATTCTCCTGGCCACAGTAAGCCGTCTTGACATCGAGGTAGAGCGGCTCGCCGAGAGCGCCCGGCTCTTTTGTGCGGTCGAGGACGGCGATGCCCTTTACGGTGTTAGGAAGAGCCTTGAGGAAGTGCTCGATGGAGAACGGACGATAGAGGTGCACGGAGAGGAGGCCGACCTTCTCGCCCTGCTTGTTGAGGTACGTTGCGACCTCTTCTGCCGTCTGGCAGATGGAGCCCATCGCGATGATGACGCGGTCAGCATCCGGTGCGCCGTAGTAGTCGAACAGATGATGCTCGCGGCCCGTAATCTTTGCGAGGTCTGCCATGGCATCCTCGACGAGCTGCGGGATTGCATCGTAGTAGCGGTTGACCGCCTCGCGCTCCTGGAAGTAGATGTCCGGGTTCTGCGCCGTGCCGCGGATGACCGGATGATCCGG